>CAUJGC010000271.1 GCA_963169075.1 Myxococcota bacterium | reverse complement strand
TCGCGGCGCGGGGGGCGGGCGCGGGGGTCCCCGCTCTCGCCGTGGGCCCCGGCCGGGGCGGCGCCCGCGCCCCCGCCCGGGGCCGGGGCGGCGGCGATCGGGAGGCGGGGGGCGAGGGCCGGGGCGCCGAGGGCGGCCAGGGCGCGCAGGGCCTCGTCGGGAGGGCGAGCAGGGTCGCTGAGGGCCTGGAGGTGGCGCTGGACCGCCGCGACGACCTCGGGGGACGCGGGCGGGATGGTCGTCGCGAGGGAGGGCGCCGCCGGGGGGGCCTGCTTCGGTTGGGCGGCGCTCGGCTGGGGGAGGAGGGCGACGGCGAGGAGGAGGAGGGCTGCGGGGAGGAGGCGAGCGGAGCTCATGACGTCTCCGGAGGCGTGGGGGAGCGCGGGGCCCTGGCGTCAACCCCTATCGGAGATCAACGCCAGGGCGAGGAGGGGTCATTCCGCGAAGACGGCGCGGTAGTGGATGAGCTCCTCTTTGACCTGATCGCTGTTGTCGCGGGAGATCTCCAGGATGTCGCGCAGCTCCGCGACGCTCTGGGCGGGGTTGAGGCCGGTGAGGGCCTCGCGGACGGCGCGGAGGCCGTCGTCTCCCTGGGCGCTCTGGATCGTCTCGGTGATGGAGCGGATGGCGCCGTCGAGATCTTCGATCTGGTCGGTGAGGGTGTGGACGCTGTTGCGCCACTCGGAGGCGAAGTCGTTGAACTTCTGGAAGAGCTCGCGGGCGCTGGGGCCGACCGGGGGCTCGTCGCGGAAGCCGTCGCCGCCGAAGGCGCCGCCGCTGCCGAAGGGGTTGCTGCCGCTGAAGGAGGCGGGGGCGCGGAGCTGATCCTCCAGGCGGTCGCGCTCGGCCACGGCGTCCTCCAGGGCGGCCTGGAGGGTGGTGAGCTGGCGGCGGAGGGCGTCCAGCTCCTCGGGGTCGGCGTCGGCGGGGGGCTCGGCGGCCTCGGCGGCCTGGCGGGCGGTCTCCAGCTCGCCTTCGAGGGAGGCGAGGCGGTCGCGGAGGGTGTTCAGCTCGCCTTCGGCGTGGGCCTTGTCGGCTTCGAGGCGCTCGCTGGCCTGGGCCAGCTCGTCGCGCTCGGCCTGGAGGGCTTCGAGGCGGGCGGTCTGCTCGGGGTCGGGTGCGGGTGCCGCGGCGGGTGCAGGGGCAGGGGCCGCGTTGGCGGCCTCCAGCTCCTTCATAAGCTCCTCGACGGCGCGCCGCTCGGCTTCGAGCTGGCTCTTGCGGCGCTCGACCTCGGCGCGGAGGTTGTCGTTCTCGGCGCGGAGGCGCTCGGCCTCGGCAGCGGCCTGGGGGCCGGCGTTGGCGAGGGCGTCCAGCTCGTGCTGGAGGCGGTCGTTCTCGGCTTCGAGGCGGGCGAGCATCTCGCCGTCCTCGTCGCCTGCTCGGTTGTACTCCTCGACGAGGCGCTCCAGCTCGGCGCGGAGGCGCTCGTTGTCTTCGCGGAGGGCGGCCTCGGCGGCCTCGTCGCCGCGGGGCGCGGTGGCCTGGGCGCGGAGGTCGTCCAGCTCGGCCTCGGCGTGGGCGGCGCGCTCGGAGAGGGCGTTGCGGTCCTGGAGGACGGCGTTGTAGCGGGCGGCGATGTCGTCGCGCTCGGAGAGGATGCGCTCCAGCTCGGCGGGATCGGCGCCAGCGGGGGCGCTGGGGGCCTCGGCGCGGGCTTCGAGGTGCTCGATGATGCGGAGCAGCTCGTTGCGCTCGCGGCGGAGGGAGACGACCTCGTTGGCATCGAAGTCGGCGGCGTGGCTGGCGACGGGGCTGGCGCCCTGTGCGCTGGCGACCTCCTCCAGCTCCAGGATGCGCGCGGCGAGGCGGTCGCGCTCGGCGCGTGCCTCCTCCAGGGCGTCGAGGAGCTCGGGATCGGGCTCGGCGGCAGGCGGCGCGGCGGCAGCCATGACGACGGGGGGTTGATCGCTGAGGCGCTGGTTCTCGGCGGCGAGGGCGGCGACCTCACCTTCGAGCCGCTCGACCTCGGCGGCGAGGATCTCGAGATCGGCGCTCTCATCCTGGCTGGAGGGCTCCTCGGCGCGGGCGCGCTCCAGCTCGTCTTCGAGGACGAGGAGCTGCTCCGCGAGGAGGTCGCGCTCCTCGGCGGTTCGGGCGAGGGCGTCGTGGAGGGCCTCGGGGTCTGCGGCGGCCTCGGCGGGCGCGGGGGTCTGGGCGAGGGCGTCGCGGAGGGCGTCGATCTCACCGTGGAGGTTGCCCTGGTCGGCGCGGGCCTGCTGGAGGGCCGCGTCGAGGCGGTCGATCTCCTGGGCGAGGGCGTCGCGCTCGTCGAGGGCCTGCTCCAGCTCGCGCTGGAGGTCCTCCAGCTCGGCGGAGGGGATGGCTGCGGCGAGGGCGGCGACGGGGGGGGCGCTGGCGATGCGCTCGTTCTCGGCCTGGAGGGCCTCGATCTCCTCGCGGGCGGCTTCGAGGCGGCGCTCGGCGCGCTCCTTCTGCTCCTGGAGGAGATCGACGGTCTGGCGGAGGTCGGTCAGCTCCTGCTCGGCGTCACCGAGGCTGGCGCCGGCGCTCTTGAGGGCCTGGATCTCCTTCTGGAGGCGGGTGTTCTCCTTGACGAGGTTGCGGAGATCGCCGGAGAGCTCCTCAAAGATGGCGCGCTTGCGGTTGTCGTCGTCGCGGGCGGTCTGGATCTCCTGGCGGAGCGTCTCGACCTCGCGGTGGAAGGCGTCCCGGGCGACGCGGAACTCTTCGCGCTCGGCCTGGTAGCGATCCTTGAGGCGGGTGGTCTTCTCCAGGTTGCGCTGGGTCTCGCCCAGCTCGGCCTGGGTGGAGGAGAGCAAGGCCTCGATCTGGACGCGGTGGGCGTCCAGGCCGTCGCGGGCCTCGGTGACGGCGGCGAGCTGCTCGCGGAGGGAGGCGACCTCGGCGGTGAGGTCGTGGACCTGCTCGTGGGTGGGCGAGGACTCCAGGGTGGTCTGGAGGGCGTCGCGCTCCTGGGTGAGGGTGTCGCGCTCGTAGGTGAGGTGCTCGACCTGCGCCTGGAGGCTCTCGATGTGCTGCGCCTGCTCCTGGAGGAGA
>CAUJGC010000270.1 GCA_963169075.1 Myxococcota bacterium | reverse complement strand
TCCCCCCCTGCGTCGCCCCCCGGCTCTCCCCCGCCCCCCCCCCCCCCCCCCCCCCCCCCCCCCCCCCCCCCCCACCCCCACTCTACAACACCCTCGGGCGCATAGAACAGCAGGCGCAGCCGAAGCCTACTCTAATCAAGCGCGCACCGCAGCGAAAGAGGCGACGCCGCACCTCCTCGCGCCGGCGGGCGATCCGTGCTACAAGGAGGCGCTGTTCGTCTCCAGGCGACGCCCCCCAGGCGACGCCCACGCCGAGGGAGCTGTTTATGGAGAGCCTCTGGAAGGGCTTTGAGCGCCGACCCAACGACCCCGTCCTCTTCGCACGACTCCGGGACACCCTGGAAGCCGAGGGGGACTTCGAAGGGCTGGCCGACCTCTACGGACGACGCGCCGACGCCGTCCAGGGCGAAGAGGCCCTCTACCTCACCCTCGCCGTGGCCGAGGTCTGGGCCGAGCGGCTCCAGGACAACGCACGCGCCGCCAAAGCCTGGGCGCGCGCCCTGGAGCTCAGCGAGCACCTCGACCGCGAGGGACGCGCCCAGGTCCGCAAGGCCCTCCGCGAGGTCCTCACCGCACGCGCCGACTGGGCCGGGCTCGCGGAGCTGACCGCCGCCGACGCCGCCCAGACCCCCGCCGGACTTGACCGCTCCCGACTCTGGATGGAGCTGGGCGAGCTGCGCCTCGCCCGCCTCAGCGACGTCCCCGGCGCCTGCGAAGCCCTCCGACGCGCCGCCGCCGAGCCCGGCGGCAAGGTCGAGGCCGCGCGGCACCTCCTCAGCGAGATCCTCCAACGACACCCCGACTCCCGCGAGGCCTTCACCGCCCTCCGCGAGGTCATGGCCGCGCACCTCCACGGACCCCACGACGCCCGCGCCCTCCTCGACCTCCTCCAGCACCGCTACCAGCGCCTCGACTTCGAGCAGGACCGCGCCGAGGTCGCGGAGCTCCTCCTCGACATGGCCGACCTCGTCACCGCACACCTCGCAGACGGAGACGACGCCCTCCAGCTCTACGCCGCAGCCGTCGAGTCCGGCGCACCCCTGGAGCGCACCGTCCGCGGCCTCCAGGCCCTCGTCCAGCAGCACCCCGAGCACCCCGGCGCCCTACGCCTCCTCCGCGACCTCCTCGCGGAGCTGCGGCGCTGGGACGAGGCCGTCGAGGTCGGCGTCCGCGAGATCGCCCTCCTCCGCCTCCCCGCCGAGCGCGCCGAGGTCCACCTGGAGGTCGCGTGGATCTATCAAAAACACATCAAAAAGAATGATATTGCATGCGAACACTATAACAACGCCTACGATCTCGCCCCCGAGCGCGCCGACGCCATCGTCGAGCAGCTCCGCGACATGGCCGGACCCGCCCTCGCGCACCCCCTCGCCGTCGCCGCCCTCAAGCGCATCTACCGCGGACGCGGCGACGACGCCGCCCTCATGGAGGTCCTCGAAGAGGAGCAGGCCCAGGAGCGCGACCCCCGACGACGCGCCGAGCTGCTGGCCGACATGGCCGAGCTGGCCCTCGGCGCCCAGAACCGCCCTGACCGCGCCCTCGAGCTCTACGAGGCCGCCGCGGCCCTCGCCGGGGATCAGGTGGACCGCCTCGTCTCCGGCCTCTTCGACCTCTACAGCCAGGGCTTCTACGTCAACCGCGTCGAAGACCTCCTCCGCGCCATCTGCCTCCGCACCGGACAGGTCGAGGCCCTCGTCCAGCTCCTCCGCTTCAACCTCGAAGCCGCCCCCACCCGCGAAGAGCAGGCCGCCATCCACGTCGAGCTGGGCGAACTCCACGAGCGCTACCTCGAAGACTTCGAGGAGGCCATGCACCACTACCAGCGCGCCTTCAAGCTCAACCCCGCCCGGCCCGACTACATCGAGGCTGGACGCGACCTCTACCGCAAGATGGGCAACCTCGAGATGGTCGCCCGCCTCTTCGACATCCAGCTCAAGGTCGTCACCCACCCCGAAGAGGCCGCGCGCCTCCTCCTCGACAAGGCACGCGTCCTCGGCGAGGAGAGCGGCGAGTGGCCCCGGGCCCTCGAAGCCCTGAGCCGCGCCTGCGCCCTCGCGCCGGGGCTCCGCGCCGCACACGAGGCCCTCGCGGACCTCGTCCTCCGCCCCGAAGGACAGGAGGCCCTCGCCCTCCTCGAAGAGGCCTACCACCAGGCCGAGCGCGGCGCCGAGGCCGCCGCCATCTACGCCCTCAGCGCCGACGAGGCCCGCGCACGCCTCCAGAGCGCCACCCGCGGCGAACACGCCGCGCTCGCCGCCACCTACGCCCTCCAGGCCCTCCGCCTCGACCCCCTGGAGGCCAGCCGCGAGCCCCTCGCCGCCTGGATGGAGGACGCCCTGGAGGCCCAGGCCCGCTGGGCCGAGCTGGCCGAGGCCCTGCACCTCCGCGCCGAGGTCGAACCCCACCCCGCAGCCCGCGTCGACCGCCTCCTCCGCCTCGCCCAGGTCCAGGCCGAGCCCCTCCGCGACCCCGAGGCCGCCGCCGCCTCCCTCTCCGTCGCCCTCGGCGTCGATCCCGGGCGGCGAGACGCCTTCGACCGCCTCGAAGCCCTCTACAGCGACCCCGCGCGCGACGCCGAGCGGGAGGCCCTCTACCGCTGGGCCCTCGAACACGCCCCCATGGGGCGCGACCTCGACGGACGCGCGCGCCTCCTCCTCCGCCTCGCCAGCACCCTCGAAGGCGCCGGGCGCCACGACGAGGCCCGCGACGCCATGAACCGCCTCTCCGAGATCGACCCCAACCACCCCGAGGTCCTCCGCTTCTTCGAGGCCGCCTCCACCACCGAAGAGGGCGCCGCCTCCCTCTTCCGCATCCTGGAGCGCGGCCTCGTCACCCTCACCGCCCCAGGCGAGCGCGCCGCGCGACTCCAGCGCATGGCCGAGCTGGCCGAGGTCGGGGTCCACGACCCCCTCCTCGCCCTCGACCAGACCCGCGCCCTCCTGGAGCTGCAGGACGCCGGGCACGCCGCCGTCGCAGCGGCCCACCAGCGCCTCCGACGCCTCCTCCGCCAGGTCGCCGACTGGGAGGGGCTCGTCGCCGCCCTGGAGCAGGAGCTGGAGGACCCCGACCTCGGCAGCGACCAGCAGGCCGCCCTCCTCACCCAGATCGCGGACGTGTGCGAGGTCGACGCCCAGGATTATGACGCAGCGCGTCACGCCCTCCGACGCCTCGCCCTCGTCCTCCCCAACGACCCCGCACCCCTCCTCCGCATCGCAGACATCGACGCCCTCCAACGACGACACGACGACGAGGCCAACACCCTCGACCAGCTCCTCCACCTCGCCGCACAGGGACGCTGGGAGCGCATCCTCCTCCAGGGACGACTCCTCCGACCCGCAGACCTCCAGCTCCGACGCGCCGAAGCCCTCGAACGCGCAGGACAACCCCAGCGCGCCGCCGAACTCCTCCGCGCCCTCCTCGACAACGACCTCCTCCGCGCCGACGCCCTCAACGCCCTCCAGCGACTCCTCCTCCACATGGCCGACCACGACGGCCTCCTCAAGCTCCTCAGGCAGCAGGTCGAGCGCTCCCGGGACACCTCCGACAAGGTCCACTACCTCTCCCGCATGGCCCTCCTCGCCTATGACGACCTCCACGACCCCGCACGCGCCGTGGACCTCTGGCAGGAGATCCTCCGCCTACGACCCCGGGACACCCAGGCTCTCGAACGACTCGACGCCCTCTACGACGAGCTGGGGGACCTGGAGCAACGCGCCAGCACCCTCCGCGCCAGGCTCTCCATCACCACACAGCCCGAACAGCGCGCCCCCCTCCGCCTCGCCCTCGCCGCCGCGCTCCAGCGCGACGGACAACTCGACCGCGCACAGGACGCCCTCGACGACCTCCTCAAAGAGCTCCCCGAGCACGTCGAGGCGCGACGCGCCACCTGCGACCTCCTCCGACGCCGCGGCGACCACACACGCCTCGCGGACGCCCTCGACGACCTCCTCCGCGTCGCCAACGACCCCGACGAACGACGCAGCGCCCTCGACGAGCTGGCTCGCCTCGCCGCCGGACCCCTCGACAACGCCGCGCGCGCCATACACGCACGCGAGCGCCTCGCCGAGGAACACCCCGACGATCTCCACAACCTCCGCACCCTCCTCGAACACCTCCGCGCCTGCGAACACCTCACCCGCGCCGCCGAGCTCCTCCACCTCATCGCACACGCCACCCCCGACCCCGACGAGCGCACCCGCCTCCTCCTCGACCTCGCCGCCATGCGACGCGACCGCCTCGACGACGACCAGGGCGCCGACGACGCCCTCCGCGACCTCCTCCAGCACCACCCCGACCACACCCAGGCCCTCCTCCTCCGCCGCGACCTCCTCCACACCCTCCACGCCTGGGACGACCTCGACCACACCCTCCTCCGCCTCCTCGACCTCCGCCTCGACTCACCCGACGCCCCCACCCTCCTTCGACAGCTCGTCCACCTCCGCGACGCACACCGCCACGACCCCGCCAGCGCCTTCGACGCCGCGCTCCTCCTCCGACGCGCCGAGCCCCACCTCACCCAGCACCTCGACACCCTCCACGACCTCGCCAGCCGCGCCG
>CAUJGC010000269.1 GCA_963169075.1 Myxococcota bacterium | reverse complement strand
CCCGGGGGGGGGGGGGGGGGGGGGGGGGGTGGTCGGGGCGGGGGTGCTGCTTGTGGGGGCGTCGCACGCGCCGACCCTCCGGGGGGTGCCTTGGGGCGGGGGTGAGGCGGGGTGGGAGGTGGGGATCACGCGCTGGGATGGTCGCGTCGAGGTGATCGACGGGGTGATCGTGGGTGAGCTGGCGCCTGGGGAGGTGTGGGCGGTGGAGGGGGTGAGCGGGGAGGTGCTGTGGCGGCGGGCGTCGCATGAGCTGGGGCGGTGGTGGGCGGGCTCGGGGCGGCTGATCCTGACGACCTCGGGGTTGCCGTCGGCGCTGGAGGCGGAGGCGGAGGCGCCGCCGCCGGAGGGTCAGCTTGGGCTGCGGGGGGTGGAGGTGCGTCGCGGGGCGCTGGCGGGGGCGTGGTCGTCCTCGCTCCCGACGAGCTATGACGTCGCCGGGATCGAGGCGATCCCGGGGACGGGGCGCGTCTTCGGGGCGACGCTGGATCGGCTCTTCGTGGTGGAGGAGGGGGAGGGGCGGCTGCTGTGGACCTACCACCTGAGCCCCTACCGCGCAGACGGGCGCTGGACCAACGCGACCTGCGACGGCGCGGCGGTCTATGTGGTCCTGGAGGGGGAGGGCGGGGGAGCCTGGGTGCAGCGCATCCCGGTGGTGGAGGAGTAGGTGGGGGGCTGGGGGGGCTGGCCCGTTTACTTGTGCGCCTCGACGGGCTGGATGTGCTGGGCGCGGAAGAGCTGGTAGGCGTCTTTGAGGCGCTGCGCGTCCTCGGGGCGTGACTTCATGAGGTCGCGGGCTTCGGCGGGGTCGTCCTTGAGGTCGAAGAGGCGGTAGACGTTGCCGTGGAGGCGGTGGATGAGCTTGAGGTCACCGAGGGTGAGGCTGCGGAAGTGGACGTTGTAGGGGCCTGGGGGCATCTCGGTGAAGATGGGGCGCTGGGGGGGCTCCTGCCCGGAGGCGAGGGTGGGGAGGAGGGAGGCGCCGCGGAGGGGCGGGGCGTCCTGGGGGTGGGGGATGCCGGTGGCGTCGAGGAGGGTGGGGACGATGTCGATGAGGCTGACGCGGGTGGTGATGCGGGCTGGTGGGGCGCCGGGGAGGTGCATGAAGAAGGCGGCGCGGATCTGGTCTTCGTAGAGGTCCCAGCCGTGGAAGCGCAGCTCGTGCTCTCCGAAGGCTTCGCCGTGGTCGGAGGTGAAGAGGACGACGGTGTTCTGGAGCCCGGGGTCGGCGGCTTCGGCGGCTTCGAGGAGGCGCGCGAGGTGTTGGTCGGTGAAGCGGATCTCGCCGTCGTAGCGGTCGAGGGGCGTGGTGCCGAAGGGCTCCTGGCCGGGGTGGTCGATGTAGTGCTTGTGGGGGTCGAGGTAGTGGACGTAGAGGAACCAGGGTCGGTCGGGGCCGCTCCAGGGGAGGGGTAGGTCGGGCTGATCGGCGTCGAACTCGCCTTTGTCGGGGAGCTGTCCCTGGCTGAGGCGCTGGAGCGAGGCGATGGCGTCGTCGGTGATCTCGCGGCTGGTGGGGAGGCGCTCCATCTCGTCGCCTTCGGTCCAGTAGGTGTGCCAGCGGTAGAAGCCCTGGGCCATGCCGAACTTGCGTCGGAAGTAGCCGTGGGCGGAGGAGGCGGCGGTGAGGTAGCCCTGCTGCTGGAGGGTCTCGGCGATCATGACGTTCTCTTCGTCGTAGTAGACGAAGTGGTGGAAGGAGCGGGGCATCTCGGAGGGCCAGCGTCCGGCCATGAAGGGTGCGATGGCGGTGGGGGTCTTGGCGGAGACGGAGTAGGCGTTCTCGAAGATGGTGCTGCGGGCGGCGAGCTTGTCGATGTGGGGTGAGGTGGGTCGTTTGTAGCCGGCGTAGCCGAGGTGGTCCCAGCGGAGGGTGTCTACGAGGATCCAGAGGATGTTGTAGCGCTTGCGCTTGTCTTTGAGGAGGTCGGCCTGGGGGGGGGCGTCGGGGTGTCCTGGCGCGGCGGCGGCGGGGTCGCCGGTCTGGGCGAGGGTCGGGGGTGTGGCGGGCGGCAAGGCGAGGTCGCGTCCGTCGCAGTCTTCGTCGACGCCGTTGCCGGGGATCTCGTCCTGGGCGGGGTTGATGAGGGGGTTGGCGTCGTCGCAGTCGCCTCCGGCGAGGAGGGCGGCGTAGCCGTCGCGGTCGGCGTCGAAGCGTTGCTGGAGGGCCTTCATGGGGAGCCTGGCGAGGAGGCTCTTGTCGCTGAGGGCGAAGCCGAGGTCGGCGCGCTCGTCTCCGAAGGTGGTGAGGGTGGGGAGGGTGAGGCCGAGGGCGGCGACGGCGACGGCGGCGGCGGCGGCGAGGAGTCGGTGCTTCATGGTGGGGAGTCGCCTTGGGAGTGCGGTGCGGAGGAGGCCAACGGCGGCCCAGAGGAGGGCGGTGAGGGCGGCGAGGGCGATGGGGATGCGGAGGTCGAGGGCGTCCCAGGTCTCTTCGAAGCGTCGCGGGAGCCAGAAGGCGAGGGCGAGGGCGGCGGCGGCGGCGGCGGTGACGGGGAGGAGGGGGGAGGGGAGGGGGGGGGGGGGGGAGCCGAGGAGGGGGCGGTGGGCGCGGAGGGCGAGGGGGGGGGCGGCGAGGGCGGGGGGGGCGGGGTCGTTG
>CAUJGC010000268.1 GCA_963169075.1 Myxococcota bacterium | reverse complement strand
GTACTGCGCCGGGTCGTGGCCGGCGCTCCCAAGCGGCCAGAAGATCTTCAGCGCCACCTCACGGCTCAGCTGGAGGTCGCGGCACTGGTACACCTGCGCGAACCCACCCGAGCCGATGAAGCTCATCACCTCGTAGCGCTCATGGAGGCGGGCTCCCGGAGGAAGGCGTTCATTCTTGGGGCGCTGGGACGATGCAGCCATGAACTCCACACGCGCGGGGGGACGCTTCACCGCTCCGAAGACTAAGGCCCTGGCGGCGCGCTGTCAACGAAGCCACCCGCCGCAGCGTCACGCGCCACGCAGCGCCGCAAGTGTCTCATTCTGCTTCAAAAAGCGCGCGGAGTGCGACGCGGCGCAAGCCGCCGCCCCAGGCCTGCTGGAGCGACGCCAGGCGCTCCTCCACCGGGCCGATGGTCCAGCAGGCCCCCTCGGCCAGCGCGATCAGATCGACCGCTGGCGCGTTCAGCGGGCAGATGTCCCGCCCCTCCACCACCTCCTCGCCGTCCTCCTCAAACCAGCGCAGCGGGAGGCCCTGGGTGCGGCAGACGTAGGGCCGGACGGCGTAGATGCGGCAGGCGCCCTCGGCGTCGAGGAAGGCGCAGGCGCCCTCGGGGCCGGGGCGCTGGCCGCTGCGCCAGATCGGGGCCTCGCGCCGGATGCGCTCGGCCTCGACCTCGAAGACCGTCAGGCCGTCCTGGCAGCAGCCCGAGCAGCCGCGCTGGCAGGCCAGCGGCGCCTGGAGCGCCGCGCGGGTCTGCGCGGTCATGTGGTCCACCGCAGCGTGGAGGCGCCCCACCAGGGCGAGGGTGGCTTCGTCGTGCATCGATCCTCCTCGCGCGCGGCGGGGTGTGCTATAGGGGCCGCGCGCCGCGACTCAGGGTACGCAGCCGCGCGCGCCTGTCCACCCCCCGCGAGCCGCCATGCCCCACCCCCACCCCACGCCCCCGCTGGAGGGGCTCCAGGCGCAGCTGGGCGCCCTCACCGCGCTCCTCCGCGATCACGCCCCGCTCTGGCGCCCGCGCCCCTTCATCGAGGCCCACCCCGCCTGGACCCGCGACCTCCCCGCCCTGGCCGCCTGGCTGGAGGGCCTCTCCCCCGAGGCCATCGACGCCCTCGACGCCGACCCCGCCGCCGCCCCGCACGACGCCCCCGCCGCGTGGGAGGCGCTGCGGCGGGCCGCCGCCCAGGCCGCCGCCGTCCCCGAGGCGCCGCCTGCGCCCCGCGCCGCCCTCCCCGACCCGCTCCGCGCCCGCGTCCCGCCCCGCAAGTGGGCGCAGCTGGAGGCCTTCGCCGCCCAGGTCCACCCCTGCCCCCAGGCCACCTCCCTCCTCGACTGGTGCGCAGGCAAGGGGCACCTGGGGCGCGCGCTGGCCGCCTCCCTGGGGCTCCCCGTCCTCCACGTCGAGCGCCAGCGCCCCCTCTGCGCCCAGGGCGCCGCCCTCGACGCCGAGGCAGGCGTCTGCGGCGGCTACCACACCGCCGATGTCCTCCGCGGCCCTCCCCTGCCCTCGCCGCCCCCCGCCGCGCCGCTGGCGGTCGCCCTCCACGCCTGCGGCGTCCTCACCGACACCCTCCTCCGCCTGGCGGTCGCCCAGGGCTGGCCGGCCCTCTTCGCCGCCCCCTGCTGCTACCACATGCTCGGCGGCGCGGCGGCCTGGCGCCCCCTCTCGGCGGCGGGCGCCGCCTCGGGGCTGGAGCTGGACCCCCGGGAGCTGCGCCTGGCGATCTACGACGAGGTGATCGCCTCCCCCGTCGAGCGCGCCGCCCGCAGGCGCCAGATGGCCTGGCGCCTGGCCGTCGATCTCCTCGTCCGCGAGGCCAGCGGCCGCGACGCCTACCACACCCTCGGCAACCTGAGCGCCGAGACCTGGCACCTCCCCTTCGACGCCTTCGCCCGCCAGACCGCCGACGCCCGCGGCTACCCCCTCCCCCCACGCTTCGATCCCGCCCAGGCGCTGCGCCGCGGCGAGGAGCGCGCCCACCGCGCGCGCGCCCTCGCCCTGGTCCGCGGCCTCTTCCGACGCCCCCTGGAGGTCTGGCTGGTCCTCGACCGCGCCCTCCTCCTGGCCGAAGCAGGGCGCCCCGTCACCGTCCAGACCTTCTGCCCGACCCACCTCACCCCCCGCAACCTGATGATCGCGTCCAGGCTCCTGGCATAGAATGGGGGTCCGGGGGCGGCTCGCCCCCGGCCGCCGGAGGCACCCAACAAAAACTCAACAAAAACCAAACAAAAGGAGCACCCCATGCACGTCGCCGTCTTCAGCGCCAAGCGCTACGATCACCGCTCCCTCCTCGCCGCCAACGAGGCCGCCGGCGCCAGGCACCAGCTCACCTTCCACGAGGCCCACCTCTCTGCGGCGACCGCCGTCCTCGCCCAGGGCGCCGAAGCCGTCTGCGCCTTCGTCAACGACACCCTGGACGCGCCAGCGCTGGAGGCGCTGGCCTCCCACGGCGTGCGCCTCGTGGCGCTCCGCTGCGCCGGCTTCAACAACGTCGATCTGGCCGCCGCCCGCCGGGTCGGCATCCAGGTCGCCCGCGTCCCGGCCTACTCCCCCGAGGCCGTCGCGGAGCACACCCTCGCCATGATCCTCGCCCTCAACCGACAGCTCCACCGCGCGCACGCCCGGGTCCGCGAGGGCAACTTCGCCCTGGACGGCCTGATGGGCTTCGACATGCGCGGCAAGACCGTCGGCGTGATCGGCACAGGACGCATCGGCGCCGCCTTTGTCCGACTCCTCCAGGGCTTCCGCTGCCGCGTCCTCGCCGCCGACCCCTACCCCGCCGACGAGGTCGCCCAGCTCGGCGCCACCTACGTCCCGCGCGAGGTCCTCCTGGCGGACGCCGACGTGATCAGCCTCCACTGCCCGCTCACCCCCCAGACCCACCACATGATCGACGCCGACGCCATCGCCCGGATGAAGCGCGGCGTCATGCTCATCAACACGAGCCGCGGCGGCCTCGTCGACACCCGCGCCGTCATCGACGGCCTCAAGTCCGGCGTCATCGGACACCTCGGGCTCGACGTCTACGAGGAGGAGGGCGACCTCTTCTTTGAAGACCTCTCCGGCCAGGTGCTCCAGGACGACGTCTTCGCGCGCCTCCTCACCTTCCCCAACGTCCTCATCACCGCCCACCAGGCCTTCTTCACCGCCGAGGCCGTCGGCGCCATCGCCGCCATCACCCTGGAGAACATCACCTGCTTTGAAGCGCGAGGACAGGCCGCCTTTGTGATCTCCACCGAGAAGCTGGCCTGACACGACAAGAGTTGGGGGTCCGGGGGCGGCTCGCCCCCGGCCGCCGGAGGCACCCCACAAAAACAAGCAAAAAACATACAAATTATATTATATTTTTATATTCAGGGTCGCGATGCCTCCGGCGGGGGGGGGGGGGGGGTGAGCCCCCCCCCGCGGAGAGCCCCGCACCCCGGGGGGCCCCCGGCG
>CAUJGC010000267.1 GCA_963169075.1 Myxococcota bacterium | reverse complement strand
GGCCACCCCCCCCCCCCCCCCCCCCGGGGGGCCCCCCCCGCCCCGGGGGGGCCCGGGCGCCGTTCCTCCTGAGCGCGTCGCGCCCCGGTGGTTCCGCCGCCGGGGGGGTTGCCGTCACGGGGGCGCCGCGGGGCTGGTCTGGAGCGCCGCGGGTGTTTATAGTGCGTGGCGGCGGGCGCGCGGTGCGCCCTGCCGGGAACGGCGGAGGCGGGATGTCCCAGCGCAGCTTCATCTACGATCTCCTCAGCGGCGCGCTCCTTTTGGGGAGCCTCTACTTCTTCTACCAGGCGACCTCCTTCCTGATGGGGCGCGACTATGTGGCGTCGGTGCTGACCGCCGGGATCGCGCTGGTGGTCGTGCGGGTGGGCGTGGAGGTGGGGCGGATGGCGCTCGTCCTGCGCCGCCGGGAGCGCGAGGGCGCAGGCGGTCGCGCGGGCGCCTAGGTCGGGGGTGACGCGGTGAATGTTATAAAATATACATCTATTTTGATTGTTTTTTGCTTGTCGCTCGCGGCGTGCGGCGCGGACGCGCAGCGCGGCGAGCTGCTCAAGGATCTGGGGGCGCAAGGGGAGGTCGGGCAGCCCGTGGCGGAGGTCAACGGGCGCCCGATCCCCGAAGGCCCCTTCGCGCGGCTGGTCGCGCGGAGCGAGCGGGGCCTGAGCCGCGATCAGCTCCTGGATGAGGTGATCGTCGGGGAGCTGCTCTACGAAGAGGCCGTCCAGGCAGGCTACGCCGACGGCCCGGAGGCGGAGCTGACCCGGCGCCGCCTCATGGTGCAGGCGCTGCTGCGGGATCAGGTGGAGCGCGCGGTGCCGCCCGAGGCGATCCCGGCCGAGGAGGTGCGGGCCTTCTACCAGGCCAACCTCAACGGCTACCAGACCCCGGAGCTGCGCTCGGTGGATCACCTCCTGGTCCAGTTCGACCCGGCGCGCTACGACGTGCGCTCCCACCCGGAGGGGCCGCCGGAGGCGCTGCGGCGCAGCGCCCACGCCTTCGCGGAGCAGCTCAAGGCGGACCTCGATCAGCGCGGCTTCACGTCGGTGAACGTCGTGGAGCTGAACCGGCTGGCGGAGGCGTGGCAGGGGCGCACGCCGGAGGGCCTGGTCCTCAAGGTCGAGTCCGACATCCTCACGCCGCTGCGGGAGTACGGCGTGCCCGGGCAGCCCAACTACTTCCCGGCGGTGGTGCCGCCCTTCGCAGCGGCCACCTTCGCGGCGGCGCGCGGGGTGCCGTCGGCGCCGGTGGATACGATCTTCGGGACGCACATCCTGGTGGTGACGCGGATCATCCCCGCCCAGGTGACGCCGCTGGAGGAGGTGACGGAGCCCATCCGCCAGCACCTCCTCGCGGAGCGGCGCAAGGTGGTCGCCAGCGAGCTGATCGCGCGCCTGATGGAGCAGGCCAGCGTGCAGCTCGATCCCCAGGCCCCCGAGCGGCTGGAGCAGGAGGCGTCGGGAGCCCCGTGAAGCTGAAGCTGGACCTCCCCGCCTGGGCGACCGCAGCGCGCGTCGAGGCCGCGCTGGCGCGCTTCGGCCTGGAGCACGCCCCGACGCGGCGCATCAACGTCGCGGAGAACGGCACCTGGCGGCTGGAGACGCCGCAGGGGCGCTTCGCGCTCCGCCTCTACCGCCCCGAGCGCTGGAGCGACGACGCCATCGAGGAGGAGCACGCCCTCATGCGGGCGCTGGGCCCGGCGCTGGGCGTCCTCCCGCCGGTCCCGGGGCTGGACGGCGAGACGCTCCAGCGCTTCGACGGCGGGCGGGCGGCGCTCTTCCCCTGGGCGCCGGGCCGCTTCGCCCGCAAGGTCAAGCCGCACCACATCTGCGCCCTGGGGCGCTGCTTCGCGGCGATGCACCGCCGCTTGATCCACCACCCGCCCGGCAGCCACCGGGTGCGCTGGGATCGCGCGACGCTCCTCGACCACGCCCGCGGCGTCCTGGCGGCCTCCTGGGGGCGCCACGGGGGCGAGGAGCCCTGCCCCTTTCTGCCGGCGGTCGAGCGCCTGCACGCCGCGTGGGACGCCGTGGGGCCGCTCCCGGAGGCGCTGATCCACGCCGACCTCCATCTGGGCAACTGCACCTTCCACCGGGGGGAGGTCCAGCCCATCGACTTCGACGACGCCGGGGTGGCGCCGCTGGCCTACGATCTGGCGATCGTGGCGCAGTCCGTCCGGCGTCACCCTGCGCTGATCCAGCTCCTGCTGGACGCCTACAACGCCGCCGGGCCGCCTGCGCCCATCACCCCGGCGGCGCTGGCGCTGCTCTCGGCGGCGCGGGTCGTCTCGATCTCGGCCTGGGTCTTTGAGCGCGGCGATGTCTTCACCCCCGAGGCCACCCGCCAGATCCAGGCGGAGATGCCCGGGCGGCTGGCCCAGGCGATGGAGCGCCTTGCGGAGGCGGCGGATCGTGCTTAGTGTCCTCTCCTGTCGCGCCGCCGCGCTCGCTGCGCTGGCCTCGCGGCTTCGTCCCCTCCCGCCCGGAGCCCCGTTGAAGCTGCACCGTTGAGCCCACCCCCCTCCTCCCTGACGCCGCTGGCGTCGTGAAGATCTCCGGTCTTGAGGCCGCGCGCCTCGACCCTGGCTCCGGTGCATAGATTTTATGACAACCCTGCATATTGAGCGGGCCACCTTCGCGTGGCCTGGCCTGGACCCGACCCTCGATGACGTGACCCTCCACCTGGGGGAGGGCTGGACCGGCGTGGTCGGCGCCAACGGCGCCGGTAAGACCACGCTCCTGCGCCTGATCGCCGGAGAGCTGGCCTGGGACGGCGGGCGCGTGCGCCTCGACGGCCTCGCCTCTCCCCTCATCCTCTGCTGCCCGCAGCGCGTCGAGGCCCTCGACCCCGCCATGCAGCTCCTCGCCGCGGCCGCCGACGCGGAGGCGGGCGCCCTCCGCGCCCGCCTCCGCCTCCAGCCCGAGGGGCTGGAGCGCTGGGCGACGTGCTCCCCCGGCGAGCGCAAGCGCTGGCAGCTCGGGGTGGCGCTCTGGCGCCGCCCGGATGTCCTCCTCCTCGACGAGCCCACCAACCACCTCGACGCCGAGGGGCGGGAGCTGCTCTGGGGGGCGCTGGCGGGCTTCTGCGGCGTCGGCCTCCTCGTCTCCCACGACCGCACCCTGCTGGATGGCCTCACCCAGCAGACGCTCCTGCTGGGCGGCGGCGACGCGCGGCTCCTCCCCGGCGCCTGGTCCCAGGCCGCCCTCCTCCTGGAGGCCGAGGCCCGCGCCCGCGCCGCCCAGGCCAAGGCGCTCCGCGCCGAGGTCGAGCGCGCCCGCGGCCAGCTCCACGAGGCCCGCGTCCGCCAGCAGAGCGCCGAGCGCTCGCGCTCGCGCTCGGCGCGGGTGCGCAACCCCGGCGACCGCGAACAGCGGAGCATCCTCGCCCAGGGCCGCGCCGACCGCGCCGCCGCGCAGGCCAGCCGCTCCTCCTCCAGCCGCAGCGCGGCGCTCCGGCGGGCGGAGGACGCCCTGGCCGCCTTCGGCCCCGCGCCGCCGGAGCCGCCGGGGGATCTCTTCCTCGGCTGGGAGCCGCCGCGGCAGCGGCGGCTCGCGTGGCTCGACCTCGCCGCGCTCCGCGCGGGGGAGCGCCAGCTCGCAGGCCCCCTCACGCTGGAGCTGCTCCGCGACGCCCGCGTCCACCTGAGCGGCCCCAACGGCGCAGGCAAGTCCACGCTCCTGCGGGCCGTCCGCGACGCCTGCACCCTCCCGGAGGAGCGCGTCCTCTGGCTCCCGCAGGAGCTGACCCGCGCCGACGAGGAGGCGCTGCGGCAGCGCATCCGCGCCCTCCCCGGCGCGGCGCGGGGGCGCCTGCTGGCCCTGGCGGCCTGCCTCGGGATCGCCCCGGCGCAGGCCCTCTCGGGGGACGCCTGCTCTCCCGGCGAGGCGCGGAAGCTGCTGCTGGCTGAAGGGCTGGCGCGGCCGATCGGGCTGGCGCTGCTGGATGAGCCCACCAACCACCTCGACCTGCCCTCCATCGCGCGGCTCCAGAGCGCGCTCGCGGCGTTCCCTGGCGCGCTGGTCCTGACCTCCCACGATGACGCGCTGGCGGCGGCGCTCGCCTCGACCCGCTGGCGCCTCCGCGGCGGCGCGCTGGTGGAGGAGCCGGTGGGCGCCGAGACGCCTCACCCCTCCTGAGGTGAGGCGGGGTCGGACGGGGGCGGCTCGTCGGGGGGCGCCTCGTCGGGGGGCGCCTCGTCGGAGGGAGGCGGCGCAGGGGCCTCCTCGGCGGGGGCCTCGTCGGGGAGGCGGCGCGGGGGGATGGGGGGCGGCTCGGCGGGGGCGGGGTCGAGGAGGAGGGCGCCGAGGTCGTCCAGGCGGTAGTCGGCGTCTACGGAGGTCTGCCAGGCGCCGACGCCGCCGCCGATCAAGGTGCCGTAGAAGGCGAAGCCGAGGCCGACGCCGAGCCCCAGCGCGGCGGCGTCGCCGCCGTCGAGGTCGTCGACGGTGCGGCCGATCAGGAAGCCCAGGGCGGCGCCCAGGACGCCGCCGATCAGCGCGCCGGGGAGGGCGTACTCCTTCCAGACCACCGCGGTGGTGTCGGTCGTGAGGTGGATGCTCTCCACGTCGTCGCGGAGGCGCCCGGCGGCGATGGCGCGCAGCTCGTCGCGGTTCGGCTCCTGGAGGACGCCGGGCTGGCCGACGCGGGTGACGCGGACGTGCTCGATGGGCCAGGCCGAGGCGCGCTCGCCGGGGCGCAGCGGCGCCACGAGCGCGCCGTCCTGGACCGTAGGGAGCTGGTCGCTGCGGTAGGTCCAGCTGCGCTGGCAGCCCAGGGCGGCGGTGAGGCTCAAGAGGAGCAGGGCGGCGATGAGGCGGCGCGTCATGGTGAGGCTCCAGGGCTCATCCCAGCTCGCGCGCCAGCTCGCGGGCGCGCTCACCGAGAACGCGGTCATTCTGGCAGGCGCGGACGATGTCCAGGGCGGCGCGCCCCTCCAGGGCCAGCAGCTCCAGGGCGGCGCGCCGGAGCGTGGGGTCTTCGTCCCGCTGGAGCATGTGGAGGAGGTCGGCGCGGCGCGTGCCCCACGGCTCCTGCAGGGCCATCACCGCCAGGGCGCCCTCCCGGACCCGAGGGTCCTCGTGGGAGAGCGCGCGGTGGACCTGGGCCGTCGCCAGGGGGCCGAAGAGCAGGAGGCGCCAGGCGGCGTTGTGCCCCGGGTCGTCCTTGGGCTCGTCGATGCCGGGGTAGCCGGTGCCCAGCTCTTCGACCAGGCGCGGGATGTGGTGGGCCTGGGCCTGGAGGTGCTGGCGGCGGGTGAGGCGCCCCGGCTCGGCCACCAGATCCATCATCCAGGCCTGGACGATGGGGTCGGGGACGGCGGGGATGACCTCGCTGTACTCGCGGAGATCCTGGCGGAAGGCGTGCAGCAGGAAGGCGATGCGGACGACGCGGCCCACGTCCACCTGATCCTCGGCCAGGGCCTCCCAGAGGCTCTGCTTGAGGAGGGGGAGGTAGCGGAAGCGCTCCAGGCGAGTGCGGTCCTGCCCGAAGAGGTGCAGCACGCTGAGGACGGGCAGGTCTTCGAGGGCGCCGCGCAGCTCGGCCCACTCCTGGGGGGTGAGGTGGCGGGAGGTCTCGGCGGCGAAGCGGCGGCTCAGCCACCACCCGCCGCCGCCGATCCCCACGCAGAGCGGCAGCGCCAGGCACCAGAGCGCCCACCCCGAGGAGGAGAGGAGCGCCACTAGGAGGATGAGGCCGCTCAAGGCGGCGGCGCCGCCCTGGATACCGTAATACTTGATCCGTCGATCCAACACTGCCACCCTCCTCCCGCTCGCAGGGCGTTCGCCTGGGTTATAGCACACCCTGGCGGAGATCCAGCGACTCTGGAATGCTTTGTCCGCGCGGCGCGCTATGATACCCCAGCGAGCCCGGTCCCTCGCGCCACCCCTCCAAGGAGCCCCGGATGTATCTCACCCCCCACCGCGCCCTCGTCCCTGTGCTCTTCGCTGCGCTCGCGCTCCTCGGCGCCTCGGTCGCGGAGGCGCGCCCGACGCCGCCCAAGAACCTCGACACCCAGGTGAAGGGGACGCAGACCTTCCGCTACCGTTACAAGACCGGCGGGGCGGACCAGTATACGACGGTGATGGCGCAGTCCATCAAGATGGACGCGGGCGCCGGGGCGCCGCCGATGGACTCGACCTCGACCATCAAGACGACGCTCCAGCAGAAGGTGGAGTCGGTGGATCCGGACGGGACCGCGACCCTCACGACGACCTATGAGGGCCTCAAGATCGAGATCGTCCAGAACGGCGCGCGCATCCCCGCCGATCAGGTGGGTCCGCTGGAGGACGCCCTCAAGGGGATCACCTCGCGCACGCGCCTGACGGCGCGGGGCGAGCCGCGGGATCTGACGGTGGACGGCGAGCCGGTGGCGATGAAGCAGATCACCGAGTCGATGAAGAGCGCCATGGTGGGCACCAACCCGATCTTCCCCGACCGGGCCATCAAGGTGGGCGAGAGCTGGACGCAGAAGATCCCCATCGCCATCAACCAGGGGCCGCTCAAGCTGACGCTCCACTTCCAGGTCACCTACACCTACATCGGGGCCTCCAAGCTCAAGGACGCGACGGCCTCGGTCTTCCGGGTGGACGTGGAGAGCTCCATGAACGAGTCCCCGGCGGGTCCTGGCGGCGCGCGCATCGTGATGACCGGCAACGGCGAGGGCGTGGGCTTCATCTATTTCAACAACGAGCAGGGGAAGCTGGTGCGCTCGGAGCTGGAGATGACCCAGACGACCCACATGAAGATCGACGCGGGGCAGGGCTCCAACGCGATCAAGATGGGCCAGACGACGAGCGCCACGATGGAATTGAAGTAATGAATTGCAATTCAGCGCCGTCGTGTGCATCCTCCACCTCAGCAGGTGACGATCCTGTCACCTCGTGCCACCTTCGTTGACTGCTGTGGAGCGCACCATGACCTCATCCAACCCCCTCGGCGCTGGCTTCCTCATCCACCCCGTCGGCACGGAGCAGATCTTCTCGGCGGAGCGCTTTACCGAAGAGCAGCGCATGTTCGCGGAGACGGCGCGGCGCTTCGTCCATGAGGAGGTGCTGCCGAAGATCGACGCGCTGGAGCACCCGGACGCAGACTTCTCGGCGATGGTGGACCTGATGCGGCGGGCCGGCGCGGTGGGGCTGGCGATGATCGAGATCCCGGAGGAGTACGGCGGGCTGGGGCTGGACAAGACCACGGCGATGCTCTGCGCGGAGCATGTGGCGATCCACGGCTCGTTCGCGGTGTCGTTCGGGGCGCACACGGGGATCGGGACGCAGCCGATCACGTTCTTCGGGACGCCGGAGCAGAAGGCGAAGTGGCTGCCGCAGCTGGCGTCGGTGGAGAAGATCGCGGCGTACGCGCTGACGGAGCCGGGGAGCGGCTCGGACGCGCTGGCGGCGCGGACGACGGCGACCCCCACCGACGACGGGCACTACCTCCTGAACGGCTCGAAGATGTGGATCACCAACGCGGGCTTCGCGGACGTGTTCGTGGTCTTCGCGCAGATCCAGGGGGACAAGTTCTCGGCGTTCATCGTGGAGGCGGACACGCCCGGGTTCAGCCGGGGCGGCGAGGAGCACAAGCTGGGGTTGAAGGGGTCTTCGACGCGGCTGATCACGCTGGAGAACGTGAAGGTGCCCGCGGCGAACCTGCTGGGGCAGGTCGGCAAGGGGCACAAGATCGCCTTCAACATCCTCAACGTCGGCCGCTTCAAGCTCGGGGTGGGCAACCTGGGCGGGCTCAAGCACGTCATCGCCACCTCGGTGGCCTACGCCGCCGAGCGCAAGCAGTTCAACCAGCCGATCCTGGCGTTTGGGGCCATCCGCGAGAAGATCGCCGCGATGGTCGTGGACGCCTGGGCCGTCGAGTCGATGTGCTACCGCGTGGCGGGCTACATGGACGCCTCCATCGAGACGATCCCCCAGAGCGCCCCCGACTACGCCGAGCGCGTCATGAACGCCATCGAGGAGTACGCCGTCGAGGACTCGATCATGAAGGTCTTCGCCTCCGAGCGCCTCTGGGACGCCGCCGATCAGTGCGTCCAGATCCACGGCGGCTACGGCTACTCCGAGGAGTACCCCGCCGCGCGCCTCCTCCGCGACGCCCGCATCAACCGGATCTTCGAGGGCACCAACGAGATCAACCGGATGCTCATCCCCGGCACGATCCTCAAGCGCACCATGAAGGGGCAGCTCCCCCTCTTCGACGCCGTGGGCCCGGTCATGGCGGCCCTGGCCGCCGACAAGCCCGAGCTGCCCACCTCCCAGGACGGGGACCTGGCCCGCGAGCGCTTCCTCACCGAGAAGGCCAAGCAGCTCACCGTCCACGTCGCCAACCAGGCGATCCAGAAGCACATGGCGGATCTGAAGGACCAGCAGGAGCTGCTCTGCGCCCTGGCGGACATGCTCATCGCGGTCTACGCCATGGACTCCACGGTCACCCGCGCCCTGGCCCTCCCCGCCGATGACCGCGGGCTCGCCCTCAAGCGCCTCGCGACCTCGCTCGTGGTCGCCCAGCACTACCCCCAGGTCGTCGCCATCGCAGAGCGCGTCCTGGAGCACCTCGCCGGGTCCAAGGCGCATCGACGGGCGGAGGCGTATGCCGCCCTCGACAAGCTCACCTACCGCGCCGGGATGGATCGCATCGGCGGCCTCCGCACCCTGGCGGACGCCACCGCGGAAGCCGGACGCTACCCCCTCTGAGGCCCATGCCCCACCCCATCGTCGCCCTCCTCGCCCCGACCCCCGCCGACCTGCTCCACCCCTACGGCGCCCGCATCCGCGAGATGCGGGCCCAGGGCTTCCAGGTCCTGGCCTGCACCGACGCCGGCCCCGAGACCTCCGCCCTGGAGGCCCTCGGGGCCGAGCATCGCCGCCTCCCCGTGGCCTTCCCCGACGACCCCGCCCGCCTGGCCGTCGCCTGGCTCCTCCTGACCTCGACCTGCATCGAGCGCCAGGTCCTCCTCCTCCACAGCCTCCACCCCGGCCTCCACCTCATGGCGGCCCTGGCCGCCAGGGCGGGCAGCGTCCCCATCGCCCTCGCCACCACCGCCCACGACCCCCCGACCTCCCCCCTCGCGCGCCTCGCCGCCCGCAGCGCCGCCTCCCTCCTCGACGCCTGGATCACCCCCTTCGCTGCCCACCACGCCCAGGCCGCCGCCTTCGTCCCCGCCGAGCGCCTCCACCGCGTCGAGGCCGACCTCGGCGCCGATGTCCGCGCCGTCCACCCCCGCCACCCCGACGCCCCCTCCCCCGAGGACGCCCGCGCCCGCTTCGGCCTCACCCAGACCGCCCGCTGGGTCGGCGTCGTCCAGCGCCTCGGCCACCCCGACCCCGCGCTCCTCCTGGCCTGCCTCGACCGCGCCCAGCAGGCCGACCCCGCGCTGGGCTGGGTCGTCGCTTCCTGCCAGCCCCTCCCCTCCGACCTCCTCGACGCCCTCCGCCGACGCCAGGCCCAGGGGCGCCCCGTCGTCGCCCTCCCCGAGCGCGCGCGCCCCGAGATCTTCCCCCTCCTCCGCGCCCTCGACCTCCTCGCCTCACCCCACGCCGCCCCCCACCCCGGCGCCGCCCTCGCCTTGGCCGAGGCCGCCGCCGCCGGGCTCCCCGCCGTCGCCTTCGCCCACGCCGACGCCGCCGACCTCATCGCGGACGCCCAGACCGGCGCCCTCGCCTCGCCTGGCGACGTCGCCGCCTTCACCGACGCCCTCCTCCGCATCGCGCGCTCCGAGCGACGACGACGCGATCTCGGCGCCGCCGCCCGCGTGCGCGCAGAGCAACGCCTCGACTTCGAGTTCGGACAGGCGCACCTCTTCAATATCTACGATGAGCTGATCAAGGCGAAGGTGTGACCCCCCCGGGGCCGTAACGCCGGGCTCGGGCACCCGGCCCGGCGAACGGGGCCGGCCCCCCCCCGGGAGGGCATCCCCCCCGGGGCCGTAACGTCCAGGCATCGCCTGGACGAACGGCCCCGGCCCCCCCCGTGACGGGGGGGCACCGCCGCTGCGAACGACCTCGCTCGCTTCGCTCGCTCGCCCCCCGCGACCCGTCGGTGTCCCCCCGTCACGGGGGGGACCGGCACCGTTCGTCCTGCGAGCGCAGCGATGCAGGACGTTACGGGGCCGGGGGGGTTCCCGTCACTCCTCGATGAGGATCGAGTTCATCTTGACGGGGGTGACGGGGCGGTCGCCCGCGCTGCGGCGCACCTTGCTGATCTTGTTGACCACGTCCATGCCCTCGGTCACCTTGCCGAAGACGGGGTGCTTGGAGGGGGTGCTGGTGTCGAACCAGTCGAG
>CAUJGC010000266.1 GCA_963169075.1 Myxococcota bacterium | reverse complement strand
CGCCATGTGCTCGCTGCGCTCGCTCGCCACCGCTCGCCCCCAGCGCCCCAGCGACCCGTCGGTGTCCCCCCGTCACGGGGGGGACCGGGGCCGTTGCTCCTGAGAGCGAAGCGAACAGGAGCTTACGGCCCCGGGGGGGTCACGCTCCACTGCACCGGCACCAGCGGCTGCACGCTGCGGCCCTGGGCGTCGAGGAGCTTGAGCAGGGCGGGCTTGCCCGCCTGGAGCGGGAAGGTGACGAGGTGGGCGGGGGCCGGGCCGCCGATCGTGCGCGAGTCGAGGGGCTGGCCGTCCAGCGTCGCCTGCCAGGAGGCACCAGGGAGCCAGAGGGCGACGGAGGCCGGGGCGGGGTGCCCGGCGGGGAGGCTGAGGCGCCAGGCGCCGTCCGCCCGGGGCTCCATGCGGAGCGCGCGGCTCGTCAGGAGGGCGGCCTGCACCTGCTCCGGGGTCGTCACCCAGAGGTCGCCGTCCTCCTGGGCCTGCCCGATGTCGAAGAGGCGCTTCTCCAGCTCGCCGGTGGGGCGGAGGTGGGGGCCTTCGGCCTGGAGGCCGCCCCCCGAGACGGTGGTCCCCAGGTGGGAGCGCACCACCGAGACGCCCCGCGCCTGGATCAGCCGGTTGAGGTGCGCGCTGTCCAGATCGCGCCAGGAGCCCGGCTGCGCGGCGCCTCGCGTCCGCAGCAGGTGGAGCGCCTCCGGCAGCGACGCGTGGCGCCACAAGAGCCCCGCCCGCCCGCCCAGCAGGTTCAGGTCGCCGCCGCTGGCGGCGTCGCCCTCGCTCGGCGCCTCGATCAAGGTGTAGCCCCTGGAGGCCAGGAGCGCCGCCAGGCGCGGCTGCGCGGCGGAGAGCGGCCCCTGGCAGCGCAGCGCCGGGGCGGGATCGATCCAGAGGCGCGTGCGCGCCTCCTGCATGGCGGTGATGCCGGCCTCGACGACGGAGTCTTCGCGGGCGTCCTCGGGCTGGGGGCCGAGGTTGGCGACCGCCAGGCCCAGCTCGCGACTCTCCCGGACGATGGCGGCGTTCTCGGGGCGTCCGTAGCCTCGGGAGCCCGCGCGCAGCCCCAGCGTCACCGGCAGGGCGTGCCCCAGGAAGCCGCCGTTGCCATAGCGCGGATCTCCGGGATCGCTGTGCCCCTGGAGGAGCGCGCGCAGGTGCGCTGGCTCCGCCGAGGCGTCATCGATCACCGCCAGCGCCGCCAGCGTCGTGTTGGGCAGCCGGTGGGGGATGGGGGCCCAGGTGTGCCCCAGCCAGAGATCCACCTCGGCGCTCACGACCTCGCCTTGGCGGCGCGGCTGGCGATCCCGGGCCTTGAGGCCCGGCGCGGCGTCGCAGGCCGCGGCGAGGCGCAGCGGGTGGCTCCGGGCGTCGTCCAGCTCCAGTCCAAGCCGCGTCCCGCTGCCCTCCCGCCTCACCTCCAGCCCCTCCAGCCCCGTCGCGCTCATGTGCAGCGCCCCCTCGCCGCTCCCGCCCTCGCCTGCGATCACCCGGTGCGGCGTCCACGGCCCCACATAGGCCGCTCCCGTGGCAGGCGCCCGCACGAAGCGCAGGCTCTCATCCAGGTGCGACGCCGCGCCGGGCAGCGTCAGGTAGACCGCCTCGCGGTCCGGGTGCGCGTCGCTGGTGTAGGTCAGGCGCAGGCTCAGGCGCACCCGGGGGTCGCCCTGCCGCACCTGCCACGTCGCCTCCAGCGTCGCCAGCGGCCCCGCGAAGCGGGCCGACCAGGTGTGCGCCTCGCCTTCGCTGCGGTGGCTCCACCCCCCAAGCGCCTGCTGCACCTCCTCCGTACAGATCCCCTCCCCCTGGCACCCCGCCTCGCCCTCCGCCTCGCCGTAGCGCGCCTCCCAGGTCAGCCCCAGCGGGAGGAGCACCTGCCCTTTGCCGTCCATGAGCTGCGGCGCCCCGTCCGCCCCCATCGTCACCGCGTAGCGCGGCGAGGTCGCCTCGGGCGTCCAGACCGGCTCCGCAGGAGCCACGACGGGCGCCTCCGGCGGCGCCTCCGGCTCCGAGCGGCAGGCCGAGGCCAGCGCCACTGCGGCGAGGAGAGAGAGGAGCGATGCTTTCTTGAGGGAGTGCAGGAGCATAGGGCGCAGCGCCTCGGGGTGGGCGTTCAAGGCCGGGTCGCCAGGACCCGATCCCGCCCAGCCTAGCCCCGCGTCGCGCCGCGACAACTTTTCACCGGGGGAGGCGCTTGACCCCGGGCAATTATTCTGCTATCGTGTTCAGGCTTTGTCGCGCCAACGTTCGCCACCCCGAGAGAGCCCCCATGCGGATCATCCTCCACGAAGACACCTTGATCACCAGCGACGAGCTGGGCGTCCAGCTCTACAGCCTCACCTTGGGGGCGCCCGCGCTTCGCGCGCGCTTCGCCCAGCCGACCCTGCGAGGCGACTTCACGCTGCACCGGGACGGCGACGCGGTGACGTCGGTGCGCGGCGCCACCTTCCTCCGCACCCTGGTCTCTCCCGACGCGCCCGACACGATCCAGCTGGCGCGCTTCGATCTGGAGCTGGGGCTCCAGGGCGTCGCGCAGGCGTCGGTGCTGCTCAATCGCGCGCGCGTCGCGCTCTCCCACGACGGCGCCCGGCTCGCCGCGACGTCCTACGGCGGCGGCGTGGTGGTGCTGGAGGCCGCGACAGGGGCTCAGGTGCTCGCGCACCCCGGGCACATGGGCTCGTGCGCGGTCTGGTCGCCCGACGACCGGCTGATCGCCGCCGGGGACAGCGGCCAGGCCGGCGGCACCTTCTACCTCCTGGAGCTGGGCGCGGAGGGCGACGCCACGCGCCACGCCCTCCCGAAGCCGACCAGCAAGGCGCCGCTCTACGACTC
This sequence comes from Myxococcota bacterium, assembly GCA_963169075.1. GTDB lineage: Bacteria > Myxococcota_A > Bradymonadia > Bradymonadales > CAUJGC01. Next base: position 531 of record CAUJGC010000266.1, on the reverse strand, counting down.
CCCCTTTGACGCGGCCTTCTCACCCGACGGCGCCCTCGTCGCCTTCGCCTCGGTCGCCTGGGGGCGGCGCGGCGTCGCCGTCTACGACGTCGCCACCCGCGCCGAGCGCTGGTCTGTCGCCTTCGACATGGGCGGCGAAGACGAAGACGAGGAGCAGGAGCTCTGGGAGGTCCTCGACCTTGAGTTTGCGGCCGCCGGCGCCCTCGTGCTCAACGGGATCGAGTCCGGCCTGCGCGCCTGGCGCGCCGCAGACGGCGCCCCGCTGACCACGCTCCCCTGCGAGGGCGCCTCCTCCACCCGCTTCGCTGCCGACGACCGCCGCCGCCGGGTCTGGTTCGAGCGTGACGGCGCCCTCGCCTGGGAGCCCTATCCTGCCGACTGGCCGTAAGGGCCCGAGGTGACCCCCCCGGCCCCGTAACCGCCGATATCGCTTCGCTCATCGGCGGAACGGTGCCGGTCCCCCCCGTGACGGGGGGACACCGACGGGTCGCTGGGGGCGAGCGAGCAAAGCGAGCGAGCACATGGCGAGCG
>CAUJGC010000265.1 GCA_963169075.1 Myxococcota bacterium | reverse complement strand
CCGCGGGCGCCCCCCCCAACCCATAACAAACCAAACAAAAGTCCACAAAATTTTTAATCTTTTGTCTTGTTTTCGGCCGGCCACCGGCGGCTGGGGGAAGCTCCCCCAGACCCCCCTCTACGACGCCTCGTCGCTCTGGAGGTAGCGGAGCCGGGTGTGCCCCAGCATCAGCTCGTCGCCGTCCTCCAGGCGGTGGGCCTCGCCTGGGGACAGGCGGAGGAAGATCCCGCGCCGCGAGCCCAGATCGATCAAGCCATAGCGCTCTCCGAGCTGCCGGAACACGGCGTGCTCGGCGTCCAGGCCGCTGTCCTGGGGGAAGGTCACGTCGCCGCGGCTCCGCCCCACGGTGATCCCTTCGCGCAGGAGATAGATCCCGCAGAGCTGGCCGCCCCGGCGCCAGTGCAGCAGACGCGCCCCCGCGTCGTAGCCCGGCGCCCCCAGCGTCAGGGTGCCCTCGGCGTCGGCGTCGTCCTCGCCCCAGGACGCCTGGAAGGTGAAGCGCTGCTCGCCCAGCATCAGGGCGTCGCCGTCCGCCAGCATGTGATCGCCCCGGAGGCGGCGGTAGACCCCGTTGCGCGAGCGCAGATCCCGCAGGTACACCCCGCCGTCTCGCGCCTCCAGGCTGGCGTGACCCGGAGAGATCGTCAGATCGCCGTCCAGAGTCACGTCCGCCTCCCCGCGCCCCACCACCGTCCGCCCCGTCCGCAGCGGCACGCTCCGCACGACCTCGCCGCGACCGTCCAGCACGGCCAGGCGCCCGGCGGGGCGCTCGGCGCGCTCCAGGCGCGTCCTGCCCGTCTCGGCCTCCTCCTCCAGCTCGGCGTGGCGCGAGGCCGGGCGGCCCAGCGGGCGCGAGGGCAGGGGAGGGGAGGGCGCCACCACAGTAGGCGCCGCGGGCCGCGGGGGCATCCCCCCCACCGGCGGCAGCGCGCCGCTGCTCCGCGCCGCGCTCAAGCTGCCGGAGCTGCCGATCCCCGTCGGGCGCTCCAGCGCCGGGCCAGCGTCTCGCTCCGACGCCGCCGGGGCGTCCACCACCGTGCGCTCCTCCGGGGCGGGCGGACGCTGGAGGCGCTGGAGCGCGGCGATGACCCCGGAGCGCGCCGTGGCCGGGGCGGGCGCCGCCAGCGGCCGCGTCGGCTGCTCGCTGCGCTCGGCCTGGGGGACCAGGCCGCGCCCCGGGATGTAGGTCACGGCGGGGGGGCGCGGCGGGGGAGGCGGCGGGGGAGGCGGCGGGGGAGGAGGCGCTGCGGCCACCGGAGGCAGGGGCGGCGGCGCAGGCGGCGCGGTCGGCTCCAGGCCCCGGTAGCGGTCCTCGGGGGAGGGGTCGGGGAGGAGATCGTCGCCGTCCTCGTCCTCCTCGCCGTCCACCAGGCGCCCGCTGCGGTAGTCGGCCCGGCGGTGGATGGGGGGCGGCTCCAGGGGCTCGGCGGAGGTGAAGATCTCCTCGTCCTCGTCCTCGTAGAGCGGCTCCAGATCAAAGGGGGAGCCGCCGCGCCCGGCGCGCCCGCCGCCGGGCGCCTCCTCCTGCGGGATGGCGTGGATCAGGGTCGAGCCCCCGCGCTCGCGGCTGTAGTCCGGCGAGGGCTCGGGAGGCGGCTTGGGCTGGCGCCGGGCGCGCCAGCTCTCGGCGTGGGCGCGTGGGCCGCCCTCCTGGAACGAGACGGTCACCGGGAGGAAGGCGCCGCAGTGACGGCACCGGGTCTGCCCGGGCGGGCTCATCCCGCCGCACTTCAAGCACTCGATCATGGCGCCCCCACGGGTCGAAGCTCCAGCTGCTCATCACCGATCTTCAGCGGGAGGACGCCCGCTTCGCGGCGCCCCTCCTGCTCGATCTCCACAAAGGCCAGCGCGGGCTCGCGCGTCCGGGGGTGGAGCCCGAAGAAGCGCGGCGTCACCACCGGGTTCTTGTCCCGATGCACCCGCAGCACGATGGGGTTCTCCCCGAAGGGGCCGTAGGTCGTCGTCTCGTCCCGGCTCAGGCTCCCCTCGCGCATGATCAGGCGATCCTTGCCCTTGAAGTCGATGGTGCAGGGCCGCCCGCGGGCCGCCTCCCACCAGGGGCCGTCTGCTGGCGGCGGCGGCGCGGCGGTCGCGGGCGGGGCCTTGGGGGCGGTCGCAGGCGGGGCCGTCGTCGCGGGCGGGGCGGCGCTGGCGGCGGGGGCGGCGCTGGCGGCGGGGGCGGCGCTGGCGGCGGGCGCCTCCGGCGCCGAGGCCGCCGCGACCTCCTCCGCGTCGCCGCCTGCGGCGGCCTGCCCCGCCTCCTCGGCGGGCTCGACGTCGAGGGGGGCCTTCAGCGCCGCCACCAGCCCCACGCCTGCGGCGAAGGTCAAGGCGAGGGCGACCAGCGCGAAGCGGAGGCGACGCGCGGCGTCGCGCTGCTGTTCAGCCAGGGTGGGAAAGCCGGGGGCGGAGGCGGTGTTGCCAGGCATAAGCGCACGCGGTACAACGGAGGGTCTGGAGGCGCGCCTCCCCCTCTGGGAGCGCGCGGCCCCGGGAGTATAACCGGGGTGCTTGTCTGTTGACCAGCGCGAGCCCGAGGCCGCGCCTCAACACCGGCCGCACCCCCCGGCGGCCCGCCGCCGCCTCCAACCCTGCCTGGGAGCCCCCATGAAGCACGCGACGCCCACCGTCGTCCTCCTCGCCGCCCTCCTCACCTTCGCCGCCGCGGCCTGCAACCCCGCCACCCCCGCCGCCACCCCCGAGGCCCCCGCCGCCCCGGCGGGCTCCGCCGCCGCGGGCTCCGCCGCCGCGCCTGCCGCGCCTGCCGCCGACGACGCCAACTACACCGTCAAGGCCACCGCCGGCGAGCTGACCCAGGGCGCCCCCGGCGCCCTCACCCTCACCATCCACCCCAAGCCCGGCTTCAAGATCAACCAGGAGTACCCCTGGAAGCTCACCGTCACCGGAGACGCCGTCATCGAGCCCTCCGCCGCCGAGCTGCCCCGCGACAAGTGGACCCTCAACGACAAGAGCGGCGCCGTCGAGGTCCCCGTCCAGGTCAAGGCCGCCGGCGCCGGCAAGGCCACCGGCTCGGTCACCTTCAGCGTCTGCAACGACAGCGCCTGCGACGTCATCCGCGATCACGCTGTGGCCTGGGAGGTCACGGCCCGCTAACCCCCTGACATAACGGGAGAACCTGTGAGCGAGCTGAACCCTTCCACGCTGCTGCTGACCCTCCAGAGCCGGGCCGCCGAGGAGTTCCGCGTCCACCGACGCCTCCTCACCTTCGGAGAGTACTTCGATCTCTTCGTCAAGCACCCCGAGCGCTACGCCCGCAGCGCCGCACACTACCTGCGCGACTGCCTCGACGCCTTCGGCGTCGAGACCTGCCAGGAGCCCTGGGGCACCTCCCGACGCTTCAAGCTCTTCGACGCGCCCTGGGACAACGGGCGCGGACGCGTCGTCGGCCAGGAGCGCGCCCAGGAAGACCTCTACCGCGCCCTCACCGCCTTCGTCCGCGAAGGCCGCATCCAGCGCCTCCTCCTCCTCCACGGACCCAACGGCTCCGCCAAGAGCAGCCTCCTCGGCTGCCTCCTCCGCGCCCTCGAAGCCTACTCCCACACCGACGAGGGCGCCCTCTACGCCTTCAACTGGATCTTCCCCGCCGAGAAGATCAGCCGCGGCTCCATCGGCTTCGGAGAGGACGCCCGCGGCGTCCCCCAGGGCCCCCTGGACTCCTTCGCCCTCCTCGATGACGCCCACATCGACGCCCGCATCGCGGACGACCTCCGCGACAACCCCATCCTCCTCATCCCCCGCGCCGAGCGGCAGCGCCTCCTCCTCGATGACCTCGGCCTCCACAAGCCCGGCGACGCCTGGGATGGGCAGGGCTTCGTCGTCCCCGACGTCATCCTGGAGGGCGAGCTCTCCCACATGTCCCGACAGATCTACGAGGCCCTCCTCACCGCCTACAACGGCGACCACGCCCGCGTCCTCCGACACGTCCAGGTCGAGCGCCTCTTCATCTCCCGACGCTACCGGCGCGGCGCCGTCACCGTCGAGCCCCAGCTCCGCGTAGACGCCGCGCTCCGCCAGATCACCGCCGACCGCTCCCTCCAGGCCCTCCCCGCCTCTCTCCAGAACCAGGCCCTCTTTGAGCCCTCCGGCGACCTCGTGGACGCCAACCGCGGCGCCATCGAGTTCAACGACTGGCTCAAGCGACCGCCCGAGCTCAACAAGTACCTCCTCGCCACCAGCGAGAAGGGCACCGTCGCCCTCGACGGCGTCATCGTCTACCTCGACCTCGTCCTCCTGGGCTCCTCCAACGATCTCTACCTCGACGCCTTCAAGCAGAGCCCCGACTACCCCAGCTTCAAGGCCCGCCTGGAGCTGATCCGGATGCCCTACCTCCTCAACCACCACACCGAGCAGCAGATCTACGACGATCACCTCCGCCGCACCGACGTCCGCAAGCCCGTCCTCCCCCACACCACCTGGGCCGCCTCCCTCTGGGCCGTCCTCACACGCCTCACACGCCCCCGCGCCGAACACTACCCCTCCGCCCTCCGCGAGATCATCGCCGCCCTCACCCCCCTCCAGAAGGCCGACCTCTACGCCTCCGGCGCCGTCCCCGACGGCATCTCCCCCGAGCAGACCCGCGAGCTGCGCGCCGCCATCCCCGATCTCATGGAGGAAGGCGAGGGCGGCAGCGACTACGAGGGACGCTACGGCGCCTCCGCACGCGAGATGAAGCTCGTCCTCCTCAACGCCGCCGAGCGCAGCGACTACCCCCACCTCTCACCCCTCGCCGTCCTCGACGAGCTGCGGCGCCTCGTCAAAGACCCCTCCGTCCACCGCTTCCTCCAGCTCGAACCCGACGGACCCTACCGACGACCCGCCGACTTCATCGAGGCCGTCTCCGAGCGCTACATCGACCGCATCGACCGCGAGGTCCGCGCCGCCATGGGCCTCGTGGACGACGACCAGTACGCCGCCCTCTTCAAGCGCTACATCGCCCACGTCCGCCACTGGCTCTCCGGCGAGAAGCTCTACAACGAGACCACCGGCGCCGCCGAGCCCCCCGATGAGCGCTTCATGCAGGACGTCGAGCGACGCATCGCGCCCCACCAGGCCGCCAACGACCTCCGCAACGACATCATCACCACCGTCGCCGCCTGGAGCATCGAACACCCCGGCCAGGAGGTCGATCTCCTCGCCATCTTCGCCTCGCGCCTCGACGCCCTCAAGCACTCCTACTTCCAGGAGCGCCTCGACCAGCTCCGGCGCATCACCCAGCACCTCCTCCTCCTCCTCAACGACCAGGCCTCCGCCCTCGCCAAGCAGGACCGCGATCAGGCCCAGCGCACCCTCGACGCCCTCCAGCGACGCGGCTACACCCAGGACGGCGCCCGCGAGATCGTCGCCTTCTTGCTCAAGAACCGCTATACTTGAAGCCTCCTGCGCCCTCCACAGGGCCGCCGTTTGACACGCTGACGCGCCGTCGCTATACCCTGACCCCGGACCTCGGCGCTCCGCAGAGGACACACCCTGGACTACATCACAACACACCATGCGAACCCCAACCCCACACAACGCACGCCTCCTGGCCCTCCTCGCGGCCTCCGCGTGCTCGTTCGCCCTCCTCCTCGACGCAGGGCACGCTCACGCCCAGAGCGCCGCCAAGATGAAGGAGCAGGTGCAGGCCTACACCCTCAAGCTCGCTGACCTCGAGAAAGAGGACGTCGAGAAGGGCGCCATCCAGGAGCTCAAGCTCACCCAGCTCTGGCTCAACGAGGCCCAGGCCCAGCTCGTCAAAGAAGAAGAGGACGCCGCCGGACGCTACCTCCGACGCGTCGAGATCTCCGTCGAGATGATCGCCGCCCTCATCGAGCAGGCCAAGGCCGAGCGCGCCGCCAACGACCGCGAGTCCGTCGCCATCAAGCTCAAGAACGACATGAACCAGGCCAAGGTCGAGCTGGAGCAGGTCGAGGCGCGCAAGCGCACCCTCCTCAACGAGACCGCCGCCCCCGCCGGAGGCAAGGCCCCATGATCCGACCCACTCTCACACGCGCCCTCCGCGCCGGCGCCCTCGTCGCCGCCTCACTCCCCCTCGTCGCCCTCGCCGTCGCCTGCTCCACACCCCCCAAGCCCCGCTCGCTCGTCGAGTTCGAGGCCCTCCGCACCGACACCTACACCGAGAAGATGCGCAAGCTCGAAGAGGTCGACGGCCTCATGAAGCACAGCGACGACTTCTACGCCCTCGCCCTCGAAGCCTACGACGACGAGGAGATGGAGCGCGTCGACGAGTACGCCCTCCTCGGCTCCATGCGACACCGCAACGCCCTCGCCATCTCCAAGCGACGCGACGCCGAAGAGCGCACCACCGCCGCCAACCGCAAGGTCATCGACTACCAGACCCAGCTCGCCGAATACCAGAAGACCAAGGCCCAGACCGAGGAGACCATCGTCGCCCTCGAACGCGCCAAAGGCCTCCAGAGCGCCCTCGTCGACAAACAGCTCCAGAGCGACACCGAGAAGGCCGCCATGGAGCAGAAGATGCTCGAAGAGAAGATCAAGGCCGACGCCGAAAAACACATCACCGAGGCCAAGGTCCTCCTCGCCAAGGCCGATGGCATGGAGGCCGAAAAATTCGCCCCGCGCCCCTACGGCATGGCCGCCAACCTCCTCAAAGGCGCCGAAAAATTCCTCAAAGATGGCAAGTACGACGTCGCTGACAAGCAGGCCACCGACGCCAGCGACCTCTTCAACGACGCCATCAAAGAGGCCGAGCCCAAGTTCAACGAACAACAGAAGATCGTCGAGGCCGACAAGCTCAACAAGCAGCTCTTCGAAGAGGCCGACCGCTACTTCCGCGAGCTCACCAAGATCGACGGACGCGGCGTCGTCATCCACGTCGACTCCCTCTTCAAGCCCAACTCCACCAAGCTTGAAAAATCACGCCTCGACGCCCTCGACTTCGTCGCCACCCTCGCCTCCAAATACCCCAACCACACCGTCCTCATCGAAGGACACACCGACGACCGCGGCGCCGAGTCCAAGGCCCTCACCGTCAGCCAGGCCCGCGCCGAGGAGGTCAAAGACTACTTCCTCCGACGCGGCGTCAAGCTCGACCGACTCCAGACCGCCGGCAAAGGCAAGAATGACCCCGCCTTCCCCAACAAGGGCAAGGACCGCAACCGAAACAACCGCGTCGATGTGATCTTCGTCTACCGCTAGGACGCGCCGCGTAAGCCTACAAATCATCGAGCCTCCCAGGGTAAGCCCTGGGAGGCTCGTTTGCGTCGTGCTTTATCGCAGGCTTGACATCGTCTCCTCACAGCTCTAAGCTGAAGATCAGCTTTGTGAGGTCGAATGGAGCATCATTACCATCGTGCATCCGAACAAACTATGTGTGGAGACAAGAATTTGAAGTTAAATCTCAAAAACATCTGGGGGGGGGGCGTTTTTTATACTATTCAGCTCGGCGCTACCTGAGTCCTCAGCCGCTCCACTTTATACGAATGCTCAGTGTCAGCTTCCAACGGCTCCACTTCGTAACTGGATCGCTCAAGCTGAAGATAATATCCCATATTACATCCAGAGTGATATCGGGATGCGTATGCGGGATTGTCTGCGTCAAGATGTAGACAACAACGGCAATGTGGTCAGCCCAACCAATCTCGCCTTCCATCCTACCACAACAGTAGATCAAAACGTCATTCGCTCTATTGTTGACGGAGCTGAAGTATGGAATCAGTCCAGCAGGAGTAAAACGCTTACCTATGCGGGCACGTTTAGTGGTCCCACGACGGATGACAGCGGAGCTCAGTGGTCTGCGCTTTGCTCAGCTATTTCGGGACCAGCTATTCTGGTCCGACATCGCGCAGGATGTGCTCCCGCCAGCTCTGGTCAGGAATGCAACACAACTTCGATCGCTACTGCAGGAGCCTCGTGGTTACCTGCGAACGCAAGCTGCCCAGGCAAGATGTTCATCACGCTCTGGGGGGATCGAGACACCTTTAACGGCTGCAGCGATGCTGGCTTGCTCTGGACTCCTCCGAATGGTTTTGTCACGACACACACGGATCCCATTTCGCCTTTCTGGGAGATCGCTAAAGTTGACAACGATCTGCGCGTGACGATGACCCATGAGTTTGGTCATCTGTTGGGGCTGGGGCACCCCAACGACGCGGCGACTCCGGACCCGTCCTATGGTTACAGCATCATGTCGCGGGTCACTCGTGACCCGGCCTACCAGGCCGGTGCTCTGGAGCGCCACCTCTCGACCTGGGATGTGGATTGCGTCGATGAGGAGAGTACGGCGACACCGCCCAGTTATCATCGCGCGCCCCGCACCATCCGCCACGCCTGGGTCGGGTTCAGCAGCGCGGGGTGGCAGAGCGCTCGAACGGTGTCCAACCAGATCCCCAGCGATCTGGTGAGCAGCCTGAGCGGCGGCTTCCTGCAGGATCCCTCCAGTTCCACTCTCATGCGTTATCCGCTCTACTTCGGTGGGACGCTCTGGGCCTCCTCGGCAGGTTCCAATGGTACGTTTGCCTGGAACTCTGGCCCTTCTCATTCGGAGATCACCAACTATCCTGTTCCAACGAGCTATCTGCAGTATCAAAACAGCTCGCCGCTCTTCATGTCCACACCCGAGTTCTCCTCTTCGCTCCATCGGATGCTCTTTCCGGATCTGCCCCAGACGATGCCGAGTACGACAGGGTATCCCAACCCGGTGCCTCCCAACGGCATCTCGCCAGCCCAGAATCCCTTCTTTGCGTCGGAGCCGCCGCCGGTGCGTCTCGTCCGCTCCAACACGCACTTCAACACGCTGCAGTGGCAAGGGAACCTGACGAGGTGCTTGAACGCGGCGTGTGTGGCGTCAGAGGATGTACGGACCTACCTGACGCCGAGCGCGGCTTGGAACCCTCTCGCTGGCCAGAGCGTCGTCACAACGGTGGATACGAACCGGACATCCAGCGCCAGCTACGGCAGGATCACCATCTACCCCGGATTTTTCTCGACAAGCAGGCTCCTCCTTGGAAGCAACCTATCTACGACGGTCTCTTATCCAACCCAGCATACCTACCCCTACTTCTCCTACGAGGGACGCACGGATTGGCCTGTGGGGGTTGCTTGCGCTGACGAGGAGCCGTTTGAAGGCTTCTCCTACAACTGCATCACAGCCTGGGTTGAGCTTACGCATCCCGAGCATCACATCCTCTACACCTACTTTCGCGTCAACACAAGCACGCAGGGCGTTGAGTTTGCCCCTGGGAGCCCCCAGGCTCAGGCGCTGCTTGTCAACCAGCAGGTGGGAGGGGCCTATGGCGGGGTGAGCGCAGCATGGTTCCAGGGGCGCTTCTACCTGGCCTGGAAGCAGGCGACGACCTCTCTGTGGCCTGGCTTCTTCAACGTCGCCTACGCCTCGTCAGCGAGCACGCCATACGCCTGGAACAATCCGGTGGTCATCAACACGACGAAGCCTGTGATTCATCGCCCCGTCTTTCATTACACGCCCCAACTGCGCCGAGAAGCCGCGTTGATCTGGACCGAGGAGCCTTGACGGCGTCCTCTTTGCTTGAGGTTTCACTATGAAGACCCTCGCCTCGTGTAGGCTGTGCTTGCTCATGTTGACGCTGGTCTCTGCCTGCGTCGAGTCTCCCGGG
>CAUJGC010000264.1 GCA_963169075.1 Myxococcota bacterium | reverse complement strand
TCCGCTCGCTCGCCTCGCTCCGCTCGCTCGCCTCGCTCCGCTCGCTCGCCACCCCCCCCCCCGCGCCCCCGTCCCTCCAGCGCCCCCAGCGACCCGTCGGTGTCCCCCCGTCACGGGGGGGACCGGGGGCGTTGCTCCGGGCTTTGCCCGGAGCTTACGCCCCCGGGGGGGTTCGCCGCCACGCCACTCCAAGGAGCAGGGCCAGGAGCGCCAGCCCCCAGCCGCTCGGCGGCGCGCTGCTCGGGACGGCGGCGCAGGACGCGGCAGCGCGTCCCGACTCCTCCGGGGTGTCGTCGATGAAACCACCTGAATTGTTGTTATTTTCTTCTGGTTTTTGGTTGTTTTTGTTTTGGCAGGCGCCTGCTTCGCAGCGCATCGCGTCAGGGCAGTCGGCGTCTGCGAAGCACCCCTGGCGCGGCCCGGGGTAGCAGAGGCCGTCGAAGCAGGCGTGCTCGGGGCGGCAGGCGGCGTGGGCGTCGCAGGCGCCGTAGCAGGTGTTGTCCTGGGGGATCTCGCCGGGGATGCAGGCGCCGCCGTGGCAGTCGGCGTCGCTGGAGCAGCCCAGGCCGAAGCAGTAGCCGCCCTCCAGCGTGGTGTCGCAGAGGCCGCTCTGGCACTGGTCCGAGGCCGTGCAGGCCCCTCCGTCCGGGGTCCCGTCCGGGTTGGAGGAGACGACCAGGCAGAGGCCGATGTCACCCCACTCGCCGCCGAGGGGGTAGCAGAGGTCGTCGTCGTCGGCGCAGCCGCGCCCGCTCTGGAGGGAGCAGGTGGGGGCGCAGACGTTGCCCTCGATGCAGAGGAGGTTGGCGCCGCACTCGCGCTGCGTGTGGCAGGTGTCCCCGGCGGCGCCGCTCCCGGCGGTGTCGCAGTAGCCGCTGCCGTCGGGGAGGAGGTGGCAGGCCTGCCCGGCGGCGCAGGTGTCCTGGGCGAAGGGCTCACAGGGGTTGATGCAGCGCTGGGCGCCGCTGACCTGCTCCACGTCGCAGCGGAGGCCCGGCTGGCAGAGCGCGTCGCAGGGCTCCAGCTCGCCGGGGAGGGCCGGAGGCTCGCCATCCAGCCACGCGTCGATGACGAGGGCGGCGGCGTAGACGTCGATGGCCGGGCCGATGGGGCGGCTCCCCGCCTGGGCCTCGCCGGTGCGCTGGAGGAGCCCCCGCGCCGTCTCGGGGGTCAAGAGCCCGCCGCGCGCCTTGGCGACCGACTGGAGCAAGACCACCGCGCCTGTGACCTGCGGCGAGGCCCCGGAGGTGCCGCCAAACTGGGCGGTGTAGGCGCGGTGGGGGCTCTGGTCGCCGTAGAAGAGGTCGCCGTAGCCCACGGAGTAGAGCTCGGCGCCGTAGGCCTGGAGATCGCAGCGGGCGCCGTAGTTGGTGTAGTACTGCGCCGCCCGGGGCGGGCCGAAGCTCCCCGAGGGCGGGTTGCCCGCGCACACCACCAGCGCCCCCGAGTCCCTGATCTCCCGATCAAAGCGCCCTTCATAGATGGGATCGTCGAGGTCCTCGGCGCCGTTCCCGCCTGCCTCGACGATGATCACGCCCAGGTCGGAGGCCGTGCGGATGGCGTCGAACTCGGGGCGGTTGTACTCCACCGGCACGAGGCCGTCCTGGCTCTCGGGGTTGTCGTAGTCGTAGCGGGGACCGGGGGTCTGGGCCTCCAGGAGGATGACGTCGCCGGGGCGGAGGTTGTCCAGGACGCGGAGGATGGTCCCGCCGTGATCGTAGCCGTACTCGTCGGTGTACTCGCTGCAGAAGATGGGCTCGGCGGCTGGGGCGAGCCCCTGCATCCCGATCCCGTTGTGCTGCGCCACGACCATCCCCAGCGAGGCCGTCCCGTGATCGGTGTAGTAGAGGTTGTACTCGGGGCCGAAGTCCAAGGGGGTGCCGCAGCCGGGCCAGGTCTTCGCCTCCCGGGCGGTGTCGAGGTCCTCATGCTCGGCGTCGAAGTTCACCTCCACGTCCACCACCCGCACGCCCTCGCCGCGCTGCGGCAGCGCCTCCCAGAAGGGGACGAAGCCATGCCCGGCGCTGGTCGGCGAGGCGAGGTGCCACTGATCGGCGCTGAAGTCCGGGGTGATCGCGGGCCGCGGCGCGAGGCGCGGCGCAGGCTGGACCTCCTCCACGCCGGGCTCGGCGCGCAGCAGCGCCGCCGCGCGCTCGACCTGGGCCGCCGAGGCGCCCTCGGGCAGCGTCAGCCGGAGGCACTGGGTGAGATCCGGGGCGGGCCGTCCGCTGGCCTTGGCGGCGCGCTCCATGAGGCGCTCCAGCGACGCTCGCGGCACGGTGTAGCACGAGCGCACCTCGGCGCCCTGGCGGAGCGCCTCGTTCAGCGCGCGGGTGCTGACCTTGGGAGAGGGCGCGTCGCAGCGCGCGCCGCCGCAGCGCACCCCGGCGCCGTCCTCATAGCGCACGGTGAGGGCGCGAGCCCGCTCGGCGTTGAGGCGCTGCACCGCAGGGGGCTGCGATCCAGGCCGCGGCTGGGCGGTGGCCGGGCCGCTCACAAGGAGCAGCCCCCCGGCGAGGAGCAGCCCGGCGGCGGTGTGCGGAGCGTGTGGCGTGGTGGAGCGGGTGGGCATGGAGGTGTCCTCGGGGCAGCGCAGGTGGCGCGAGCGCGGAGCGTCAGGGCGCTAACGCCCCAGCCTGCGGCGCGCGTCCCGCGGCTGGATAAAAGCAGGAAGCGGGCCAGCGCGCCAGCGCGTCCGCCCCTTGTCGCCAGGGAGCGGGTTGACTATGATGGAGGGTGGCGAGATGCGGACCATGTGTCCCACATGCACAGAGCCGCGGCGAAGGAGTGGGTGTGAAGCACGACGACTCGGGAGAGAGCCCCAGCCCGGGAGGGGGGCACAAGACGCTCAAAGGCTGGCCGCGCGTCGATCTCGTCGCGCTCGCCAGGACGCGTCGCGGCGCCTCCGATGACGAGGACGTCGAGCCCACCCGCGTCGAACCTCCCCCCGCCCGCCCTGAGGATGACGAGATCCCCGAGCTGCCCAGCGCCCTGCTGGAGCTGGCCGAAGACTTCGACTTCGACGACGGAGCCCCCGCCTCACCTCCCCCCCCGGCCGCCAGCCCGTCGCCCGTGACCCTCAGCGAGGAGGTCCTGGCGGACGGCGCAGGCAAGAACCGGCTCCGCATCCGCGCGGGCGCCTTCTCGCTGGAGCTGGAGGGGGACGAGGCCTTCATCAACACCGTCTACGACTCGGTCCGCCAGGACCTGATCGCCAAGATGACCGCGGCGCTCCAGGAGGAGGCCCCGGAGGCCTCCGGGCCCGCCGCGCCGCCGCCGCTCCCGGCGAGCCCGCGCCCCGAGAGCTTCACCGCAGGCGCCGGGCGCGAAGACGCCGTCCGCGTCCGCGGCAACGGCTACGTCTGGGTCTACGTCTGCCACGAGCTCTACAACAAGGTCCACGTCGTCCCCCGGGATCTCCTCCGCGTCTCGCCGCTGGCCAACGTCATCGACACCCGCCAGCTCAGCCGTATCTACGTCAACCGCTCGCGCCTCGGGGAGATGGAGGGGCTGATCGGCACCGGCAAGACCCTCTGGAGCGAGCTGACCGACGAGGGCCGGCGACGCCTCCGGCGCGGCGGCCTCTGATCTCCCCTATGGATTGTTGATTCAAGCTGGCGCGCCGCGCCGCGATCCTTAGGCTTGGGGAGCGCCTCCAGAGAGGAGGCCCTCAAGCCAGGAGATTGCTGAGATGTCTACGACCTCAAGTGTGGATTTCGGGTCTACTGTCGAAGATTACATGCGCTACCGCGCCGGGATGCCCGAGGAGGTGTGGCGGCGCCTGGAGACGCTCGCGTGGCTGGGCGCCCCCGGCCACGCCGTGGATCTCGGCTGCGGCACCGGCGACATCGCCCGCGGGCTCGCCCGACGCGGCTGGACCGTCACCGGCGTGGACCCCTCCGCCCCGATGATGGCCGGCGGCGCCCACCTCGCCGCTCAAGAAGGCGTGGCCGAGCGCATCACCTGGCGTCAGGCCGCCGCCGAAGACACGACCCTGGAGAGCGCACGCTTCGACCTCGTGACCGCGGCGCTCTGCTGGCACTGGTTCGACCCCGCCGCCGCGACCCGCGAGATCCGACGCCTCCTCCGCCCCGGCGGACGCCTGATCATCCTCCACCTGGGCTGGGCCCGGCGCCCCGGCGCCCCCACCGTCACCACCCTCGACACCCTCCACCGACACGCCCGCGTCGAAGCCTGGGCGCCCCTCCAGGACGACGGCGCCACCAACCTCTACCCCGCCTGGCTCGGACACCTCACCGACGGCGGCCTGGAGCAGGTCGAGAGCTTCTCCATGGATCTGGACGTCTCCTACACCCACGCCGCCTGGCGAGGGCGCATCCGCGCCAGCGCCGCCGTCGGCGCCTCCCTCCCACCACACGGCGTCGAGGCCTTCGACCAGCACCACGCCGCCGACCTCGCCGCGCGCCACCCCGACCCCATGCAGGTGCCTCACCGCGCCTTCGTCGTCTCCGGCGTGGCGAGGTAGCGCGGGTCGTCGTACCAGCGCAGCCCCGCGTCCCCCGCGTGCTCGATCTCTGCGATGACCTCCGCCCCAAGCAGGATGATCACCGCGCCGATCTCGGCGGTCAGGAGCAGGATGATCACCGTCGCCAGCGAGCCATAGACCACGTTCACCAGCGAGATGTTGGTGAAGTACCACACCAGCACGTGCCGCGTGATCTCCCAGAGCGCCGTGGCGATGGCTCCCCCCGCAAACGCCCGCTTGAAGCGGATCGGGCGCGGGGGGAGCACCATGTAGATCGATGTGATCATGAAGAGCAGCGAGAAGAGCGTCGTCCCATAGAGCACCAGCCCCGGCAGCGGCGACGCCGTCCAGTCCAACCCCAGGAAGCGGATCTGACCCTCCGAGAGCCCGTCCATCAACCCGCGCAGCAGCGTGATCCCGCCGACTCCCACCCCAAGCGCCAGCACATAGAGGTACGGCACCGCCGCGTCCAGCCACGGATGACGCGGGTTGTACGCGCGCGGCTTGTTGAAGATCACGCTCATCGCGTCGGCCAGGATGCGAAAGGCCAGCGAAGAGAAGAAGAGCAACACCAGCCCCCCGAACACACCCAGCACGTCCCGGTTCCGGATGAAGAGCGCGATCTGCTCCGTCAACGCGTCCGCATGCGACGGCGCCAGCATCGACAGCTCCGCGTGCGTCGTGCTCAAGAGCGCCTGCTCATCCACCACATGCGAGAGCAACACCACCGCCACCGCGAACATCGGGACAATCGAGAGCAGCGTGTTGTAAGCGACCGACCCCGCCAACAGGAGCCCCTTGTGGCGCCTGAAGTTGTAGAGGACGCGCCGGCTGAAGCCGAAGAGCCGCGTCAAGGCCAGCTTGAGGTGGTCGAGGGTGGGCTTCGCCATGCGCTGCTTACAGCAAGGGGGAGAGGCGTAGACCTCTCCCCCTTGGGAGGTAGATGGCAGAAGGGCCCGGAAGGCCTACCGTACCTGAGGCGCCGCAGCGTGGCCTCAGCCTCCGGCTCTGCCCTGACAGGTGAGGCCCGCAGGCCTCGAAGGCGGGTCTGCAGCGGGCTGAGAGCTACAGACGGCGCGACGCCGGAGCGCCGCACAGGGGAGAACCTAAACCATCTCGCCGCAGAAGGGAAGCCTTTGCGGCGCGTCAGGATCAATCAAACGCGTTCACGCGCCGCGCGCGCTCCGAGGCCCCCTGCATCAGCCGCTCATGCACCTGCCGCAGCGCCTCGATCCGCGTCTGCACCTCGCCTTCGCTCATCGAGTCGTCCGCCTCGGGGGTGATCGTCACGACGATCTCGTCCAGCTGGAGCGTGTAGTCCAGATCGCCGCGATCCACCTCCACCGAGAGCGTCTGCTGCTCGGCGTCGCGCCAGGTGTCGTAGCCCCGCGCGTTGGCCTCGCGCTCCATGTGGAAGTAGAACTTGTCGGCGGAGGCCGCCGGGACGCCGGTCCCGAGCGTCTCGCTCGGGACGCACCCGGCGGTGATGGCGAGCAGGGGCAGGAGGGCGAACATCAGGGCGTAGCGGGGGTGCTGGAGCGTCATCGCGTCTCTCCTTCTCAAGGCGCTCAAGTCGGGCTGGCAGGCCCGACCTGTCAGGATCTGAAAGGGAGAGACGCCGCCGCCGCGCGCTTATTCATCGCGCCTTGTCCTTTGGGGGGAGATGGGCTATCCCAGGGGCGCGGGGAGTAGGGCGGGGGCCGAGCTGAGCGGAGGAGCATGTTTCGACGCATCCTGATCGCCAACCGGGGCGAGATCGCGCTGCGGATCATCCGGGCCTGCCAGGCCCTTGGGGTGGAGACGGTGGCTGTCTACTCGGAGGCGGACCAGGGGTCGCCCCACCTCCGGGAGGCCACCGAGCGGGTGTGCATCGGGCCGGGGCCCTCGCAGCGCTCGTACCTCCACCAGGAGGCGCTCCTGCAGGCGGCGCTCCAGTACAGCTGCCAGGCGCTGCATCCGGGGTACGGCTTCTTGTCGGAGAACGCGGCGTTCGCGACGCGCTGCGAGCAGCAGGGGACGACCTTCATCGGGCCGCGCCCCTCGACGCTGCGGGTGATGGGGGACAAGGTCACCGCGCGGGAGACGATGCGTCGCCTGGGGGTCTTCGGGGTGCCGGGGAGCGACGGGCTCCTGAGCGACGCCCTGGAGGCGGTGCGGGTCGCGGAGGAGGTCGGCTACCCGGTGCTCCTGAAGGCGACCGCGGGCGGCGGCGGCAAGGGGATGCGGATCTGCCGCACCCCGGAGGAGCTGCCCCGCGCCTTCGCCCAGGCGAGCCTGGAGGCGGAGAAGGCCTTCGGGAACGCGGCGCTCTATATGGAGCGCTACGTCGAGGGCGGGCGCCACATCGAGTTCCAGGTGCTCGGGGACGTCTACGGGCACGTGATCCACCTGGGCGAGCGGGAGTGCTCGACCCAGCGGAACAACCAGAAGCTCGTGGAGGAGGCGCCGAGCCCCGGCGTGAGCGCGGCGCAGCGCGCGGAGGTCGGCGCGGTGCTGACCCGCGCGCTCTCGGCGCTGGGCTACGTGGGCGCGGGGACGGTGGAGTTCCTGCGGGCGCCCACGGGCGAGCTCTTCTTCATGGAGATGAACACGCGCCTCCAGGTGGAGCACCCGGTCACGGAGCTGGTCACCGGGGTGGATCTGGTGCAGTGGCAGCTCCGCATCGCGGCCAACGCGCCGCTGACGCTCCGCCAGGAGGACATCACCCTGACCGGCCACGCCATCGAGTGCCGCCTCAACGCCGAGGACCCGACCCAGGGCTTCCGCCCTGCGCCCGGGACGCTGGAGCGCTTCGAGGCGCCTGCGGCGTGGCGCGGCGCGATGCAGGGCCCCGTGCGGCTGGACACCCACGTGGAGGCGGGCTACCGCATCCCCACCTTCTACGACTCGATGATCGGCAAGCTGATCGTGCGCGCCGACGACCGGGCCAGCGCCATCGCGCAGCTGCGCGCGGCGCTGGCGCAGGTGGAGGTGGAGGGCGTGCCGACCACCCTCGGGGTGCTCCAGGCGGTGATGGAGGACCCGACCTTCGCCTCGGGAGACTACGACACGGCCCAGATGGCGGCGATGATGCGCCGCTACGCCGCGGCGCACGCCGCCGACCCTGAAGCCTGAATCACGGTTCATCTTCTGACCCTGCACCACGCTGAGGAGCTATGGCCCGCGTCATCCTCGAACCCATCGGCAGCGCGCTGGACGCCCAGCGGGAGGAGGCGCAGAAGAACCTGCGCCACATGGAGGGCCTGGAGGCCCGCATCCAGGGGCTCCGGGCCTCGATCCGCGACGGCTGGGGGCCGAAGTACGCCGAGCGCACGCGGGAGAAGGGCAAGCTGACGACCTGGGAGCGGGTGGAGCAGCTGGCGGATCCGGGCGGCGAGCTGCTGCCGATCGGGACGTTCGTGAACCATGGGGAGGACTTCGAGGGGCGGACCTCGCCTGCGGCGGGGGTGGTGACGGCGTTTGTGCGGGTGGCGGGCCGCTTCGTGGTGGTGATCGCCAACGACAACACGGTGGCGAGCGGGTCGTGGTGGCCGCGGACGCCGGAGAAGATCCAGCGGGCGCAGGAGATCGCGCTGCGCCTGAAGCTGCCGGTGGTCTATCTTGTGGATTGCTCTGGACTTTTTCTGCCGGAGCAGGGGCGGACCTTCCCGGGGAAGACGGGGGCGGGGCACATCTTCAAGATGAACGCGCTCTTGAGCGACGCGGGGGTGCCGCAGCTGGCGGGGGTGTTCGGGGACTGCATCGCGGGCGGCGGCTACATGCCGATCATCAGCGACAAGGTCATCATGACCGAGCAGGCCTACATGGTGATCGCGGGGGCGGCGCTGATCAAGGGGGCCAAGAGCCAGCACATCACGTCGCTGGGGATCGGCGGCGCGGACGTCCACGTCCACCTGAGCCGCTGCGCAGACGCGCGGGTGCCGGACGATCCGTCGTGCCTGGCGATGCTGCGCCGGGAGGTGGCGTCGCTGCCGGGCTCGGCGGCGGCCTATTACCGCTTCGGGGCGGAGGCGGCGCCGCCTGCGTTCGCGACAGGGGAGCTGCGGGCGATCATGCCCCACAGCCCGGGGCTGCGCTACCCGATCTACGAGGTGATCGCGCGCCTGACGGACGGCTCGCTCTTCTGGGAGTACCTGCCGCACGTCGGGCGGGAGATGGTGTGCGGCGTGGCGCGGCTCGGGGGGCTCTACGTCGGGATCATCGCGAACAACCAGGATCTCTTCGAGCACCCGGAGATCCAGGGGCGGATGCGCCCCGGCGGCATCCTCTACAAAGAGGGCATCGCGAAGATCTCCTCGTTCTCCAGGGCGTGCAACGACGACGGGCTGCCGATCATCTGGCTCCAGGACATCTCGGGCTTCGACATCGGCGTGGAGGCGGAGCGTCAGGGGCTCCTGGGCTACGGCTCGAACCTCATCTACACCAACAGCACGAACACGACGCCGATGATCACGGTGCTGCTGCGCAAGGCGTCGGGGGCGGGCTACTACGCGATGGCGGGCCACCCCTACGATCCGGTGCTCCAGCTCTCGACGCCGATGACGCGCCTGGCGGTGATGGAGGGGCGGACGCTGGCGATCGGCGCCTTCAACACGCGGCTGGACGACGACTTCCAGATCATCGCGTCCTCGGACGCGGAGCGCGCGAAGATCGAGGCGGGGATGCGGGCGGTGGAGGAGCGGATCGAGGGGGACATGGATCCGACGCAGGCCGCGCGCCAGATGGACACGGACGAGATCGTGCTCTTCGGGGAGCTGCGGGGCTGGCTCGTGGCGGCCTCGGAGATGTGCTACCAGACCCTTGGGGCGCGTCGCATCAAGAACCCGCGGATCTGGAGCCTGCACGATCTGGATGTGATCTGGCGAGCCTCCACCAACCTCCACCGCTGAGAGAGAGGACCCCATGCCGCACCCCAACGCCCCGCTCCTCCCCGCGCTCCTCTCGGCGCCTGGTGACGCTGGCTCGCTTGAGGCGCGCTCGCCGTGCGTCGGGCTCTTCCGCGCGCTGGTGCGCCCGGGGGAGCTGCTCCAGGCGGGGGCGATCCTGGGCGAGCTGGATGTCTTGAACGCGCGGGGGGCGGTGACGCTGCCCGCCGACGCGCCGCCGCTGCGGGTGGCCGAGGCGCGCACGCCCCGGGGCTGGTCGCCGGTGGCCTGGGGGCAGGCGCTGCTCGCGCTCCAGCCCGCCGAGATCGGCGCGGCGTCGGCGGGGGCAGCGGTCGAGGCCGCCGCCGAGGCGCTGGGGCTCCCGCCCGGCGCGCGCGCCTTCGCGGCGCCCACCGACGGCCAGCTCTACCTCCGGCCCTCCCCGACCGATCCGCCCTACACCGCGGAGGGGGCGACGCTCCAGCCGGGGCAGCTGGTCGGCCTCATCGAGGTCATGAAGTTCTTCTACGAGGTGCGCTTCGACCTGGCGGGCTTCGAGCAGGGCGCGCGGGTGCTGCGCCTGGTCGCGAAGGACGCGACGCCGGTCGAGGCCGGACAGCCGCTCTTCTATGTGGGAGGTCTCTGATGGGCTACGGGCTGATGGGGTACGCGGTGGACGTGGAGGGGCTCCAGCGCCTCGCAGGCTCTCAAGATGAGAAGACGCGCCGTATGATCTGCGGTAGATTTCGCGGTGAGATGCAGCGCCTGGACGACGACTTCTCCTATGCGCCGGAGCCTTCGACGCGGGACGCGATCTATCGGATCGTGCACGGGGAGGCGAAGCCGGGGGCGGCGTTCAAGTACGCCTACGCCTTCAAGCTGATCGTGGAGCACTTCGGTCGGCACCTGCCCAACGGGGCGCTCTACCCGATCCGGGGTGAGTACATGGACGCGGTGGACGGGGCGCTGAAGGCGGGCGGGGTGACGGCGATCTCCCTGAGCGGCCTGAGCTACGGGGGCTTCCCGGTGGAGCTGCCGCGTCCGGACGACTTCCCGGGGACGGGCTACCTGACGGCGGCCCAGGTCGTCGAGGCCGACGACCAGCTCCGGGCGATGGCGGACCCCGCCGACCCGGACGTGCTGGACGCGGTGCAGGATCTCCGGGCGTGGACCCGGGAGGCCCGGGCGCGGGGCTGGGGGATCGTGGCGTTCTACCACTGATTGTTCAGAGGTCTTCGACCGCGCCGATCTCGGCCCCCGGGGGGAGCCAGGCGCCGATGGGGAGGAGGTGGGGGGTGAGGTCTACGTCGGGGTGCTCGCCGCCGACGTGGAGGGTGAAGGCGTCGGCGTTGGCGTGGAGGCGGAGGTGCCAGCACGGGCGGGCGTCGTCGCTGCGGAGGGGGAGGGCGGCGAGCCAGGGCTCGATGTGCTCCAGCGGGATGAGGAGGATGTAGGTGTCCAGCCCACATCCCAGGGCGAGCCAGCCCTCTTCGACGGAGTGGAGGGTCTGGAGGTGGTGGGGGTAGAGGGCGAACCAGAACTCGACGTGGCGGGTGCGGAGGTGGGCGCGTGAGACGAGGCAGACGACGGCGACGCTCTGGTCGGGGGAGAGGTAGCCGGTCTTGGAGCGCTTGACGAGCGTCCGGCCGAGGTGGTCTTCGACGCGGGCGATGCAGGCCTCGTGGAAGGCCTGGGGGCTGAAGCGTTGGCGGAAGAGGGCCCAGGCCTCGGGGGAGCTGGGCCTGGGCTCCTGGGGGGCTTGTGGGGGCTCCTGGGGGGGCTGCGGCGAGGGGTCGGGGGGGGGCTGGGGTGCGGCGAGGTCTTCGGGTCGGATGTCCTCGGGTCGGACCTCTTCGGCGGTGGCGAGGAGGATCTCGACGATGGCGTCGAGGCGCGTGAACTCGCGGGGGAGGAGGATGGCGGCGATCTGCTGGACGATGCGGGGGTCATCGACGGCTTCGCGGAGGCGGACGAGGCGGAGGAGGCCCTCGACGCTGATGAGGCGCATGTCCCAGGCGTAGCGCGAGCCGCGGAGCTGTGCTTCGAGGTCTTCGGTGGCCTGGCGTCCGACGACGAGGAGGACGCTGGAGCGCTCGGGGGCGAGGGCGCCGCGCTCGGCCAGCTCGCGCCGGTAGCCTTCGAGGCGTCCCAGCTCGATGCGGTGGGCGTCGCTGGTCTTGACCTCGATGACGATGCTGTGGCCGTCGGGGGTGCGCCAGAGGCCGTCGAAGCCGACGGCGTCGCGCTGGGCGCGGTAGCGTCCGGGGGTGACGGCGAAGCCGAGGCGCTGTCCCAGCTCGTTGACGATGTCCTGCAAGGCGAGGCCGGAGTCTTCGAAGCGGGCGCCGAGGCACTCGTCGGCGTAGCGGGCGATGAGGTGGGAGGGGAGCTGGGCGAGGAAGGCGCGCAGCTCGTGGCTGGCCTCGCTCTGGTCGGTGAGGCGTCCGCGCCCGGCGAAGGCGATGATCTGGGCGATGTGCTTGGTGTCGAGCTGGTGCCGGGCGCTCTGCCAGAGGTCGAGGAGGCCCATCAGGGCTCCGGGGCGTCGAGGCGGCGCAGGACCTCCTCGGCCTGGGCGGTGAGGGCGCGGGCGCTCTGGAGGGTGTCCGCGAGGGCGTCGAGGCGTGCGTTGAGGGTCTCCTGGCGCGCGGCGGCCTCCTCGACGGCGGCGGTGCGGTCGCGGAGGGCGCGCTGGAGGTCGTCGATGCGGTGCTGGACGTGGGCGCGGACGTGCTGGACGACGCCGCCGACCTGCTCCAGGATGCGTGCCTCGACGAGGTCGGGGGTGGTGCGGACGTAGGTCATGCAGCGGGCCTCGAAGTCGAGGACGAGCTGGCGGAGGTCTTCCTTGAGGCGGGCGCGGAACTCGCCGGCCTTGAGGAGCTGCCGGACGCTCTGGCGGAGGGTGGCCTCGTTGATCTCGAGGGCGACGAGGGGGGGGAGATCGACGGTGAAGTCCATGCGTCCGAGGGCGTCGATCTCTTCGAGGATCCAGGGGGAGGCGTGGTAGTCGGGGATGCGCTGGCGGATCTCGTCCTGGAGGTCGCCCTGGAGGCGCCTGCGGAGGCGGAGGAAGCCGTCGGTCATGACCTGCTCCAGCTCGTCGCGGAGGGTGCGGGCGCGCCAGGCGAGGTCGGTGTTGAGCTCGATGATGTGCCCGTGGTGGCTGGCGGCGTCGAGGGCGCCGATCTGGTCGATGCGTCGGAGGAAGCTGTGCTGGACGTCATCGACGAAGGCGCGGACGCGGCGGATGGCGTCGCTCTGGGCGCGCTCGAGCTGCTGGCGGGTCCAGAGGCGGAGGAGGCCGTTGATCTCCGCGATGGCGCCCTCGACGTCCTGGAGTCGTTTTTGTTGGTCGCGGAGGTCGCGCTGAAGCTCGTCCTCGGTCTTGCGCATGTCGCGGAGCTGCTCGCTGGCGCGCTCGCGCTCCTGCTCGGCGCGCCGGATGAGCTCGCGGGCCGCGCCGTCGGCCTTGCGGAGCGGTGCGAGGAGCAGCTCGCGGCCCTTCTGGGTCATGAGGAAGTCGAGGAGTCCGGCCTCAAGCTCCAGGACGCCTGACTTTTCTATCGCTTCTTGATAGGATTCTATGCCTTTTTTCTTGCAGGTCTGCTTGAAGTAGAACTTCCCCTCGGGGATGTCGCCCTCGGCGCGTCCGAGGAGGGCGCGGATGCCGCTGACGGGGTAGATGTGCTCGAGGTCGAGGATGCGCTCGAAGTCGGGGGGCAGCTCGACGTTCTGGGCCTTGGCGGCGTCGATGACGGTGGTCTGGAGGAGGTCGCGGAGGTAGGTGCCGACGTCGCCGCCCTCGTGCTCGGGGACCATGTCGAACTTGTTGAGGGCGATGAGGATGCGGTTGAAGCCGATGGGGAGGAGGGTGCGCTTGAGGAACTCGATGTCGGCGCGCCCGCCGGGTCGCCCGGCGTAGAGGACGAGGATCACCGCGTCGGCCTGGCGCAGGTAGTCCATGGTGACGCGCTCGCGGAGGACGTTGGGGTCGTTGATGCCGGGGGTGTCCACGAAGTCCACCTGGGGGGGCCAGGGGTGGGGGTAGCGGACATCGACGGCGTGGGTGACGCTGACGTAGCGCCCCTGGGGGATGGAGGGGTCGTAGGCGGCGACGTAGTCCTTGAGGTCCTCCAGCGCGATGTCGCGGGTGGTGCCGAGGAGGTCGTCGAGCTGGTCCCCGACCTGCTCGCGGGCCTCGCGGAGCTGCTGGGCGTAGCTGAAGGCCTCGTCGGGGTCGGCGCTCTGGGCGGGCTGGTCCTCCTGGGCGGCGAGCGCGGCCAGCTCGTGCCACTCTTCGCGGGAGTAGAAGCGGACGGTGGCGCTGGGGGCGTCGCTGTAGAGGATGCGGGCGAGCTTGGCGGTCTGGGGCGTGGAGGCCACGGGCATGATCTGGCGCCCGAGGACCATGGCGTTGACCAGGGTGCTCTTGCCGGCCTTCATCTGGCCGACGAAGGCGACCTGGAAGCGCCCGCTCTCCAGGCGGTGCAGGCTCTCCTGGAGGCCGATGGCGACCTCACGCCCGACCTGGACCTCGCCTGGGCGCCGGAGGAGCGCCAGAGTCTGTTGGCCGAGGTTGACGACCGCTGCGCGCTGCGCGCTGAAACCGCTCCCGCTCATGCTGCTCCTTATCGTCTCACCCGGGGCCCCTCGCCCCGCTGCGCGGCGTCCATCCTACACCATCTCCGCCGGGGTGTGCTATGGGTAGGCGCGGACGGGGGGAGAGCAAGCGGAGGTGCGCGATGGAGTCGTCGTCGGTGGTCTTGGCGAGGCGTGCGAAGGTGTGCGGGCTCCTGGGCGGGCGGCCCTTTGTGCTGGCCGCCGGGGAGGCGCCGCCGCGTAACTACGCGGCGAACGCCTACGCTTTTCGCGCCTCATCGCACTTCCTCTATCTTGCAGGTGTGAGCGTCGAGGGGAGCTACCTGCTGGTGCACGGGGACGGTGAGGCGTCGCTCTTCGTGCCGGCGTGGGACGCCGCCTGGGCGCTCTGGCACGGGGAGCCGCCCGCGCTGGAGGCGCTGGCGGCGGCGACGGGGGCGGCGGTGCGTCCGCTGGCGGAGCTGCCCGCAGCCCTGGCCGGTCTGGGGGCGCTGACGCTGCCGCCGCCGGGGCTGGCGGCCTGCCAGGCGCTCTCCAGGCTCCTGGAGCGCCCTGTGGAGCCGGGGGTGCTTGGGGGCGGGGACGCCCTGCTGGCCGACGCGATGATCCAGGCGCGCCTGCGCCACGACGAGGCCGCGCTGGCGGGGATCCGGGAGGCGGTGTCGGTGACGGCAGCGGCCTTCGCTGCGGGGCTGGCGGCGACGCGCCCCGGCGCGCTGGAGTCGTCGGTGCGGGCGGCGATGGAGGCGCCGCTGACGGCGCGCGGCCTGACGACGGCCTATGCGCCGATCATCTCGGTGCGGGGTGAGGTGCTGCACAACAACGCCTATGGGAACCGGATGGCGGCGGGCGACCTGCTGCTGGTGGACTTCGGCGCGGAGTCCGCCGGGGGGTGGGCTTCGGACGTGACGCGGACGTGGCCGGTGAGCGGTCGCCTGACGGGGGTGCAGCGGGCGTGGCACGGGCTGGTGGAGGCGGCGCTGGAGGCGGGGATCGCCGCGGCGGGCCCCGGGGTGCGCTACCGCGACGTCCACGTCGCTGCGGCGCGGGTGTTGGCGGAGGGGCTGGTGGAGCTTGGGGTGCTGCGCGGAGACGCGGGGGCGATCGTGGAGGAGGGGGCCCACGCGCTCCTCTTCCCGCACGGGATCGGGCACCTCTTGGGGCTGGACGTCCACGACATGGAGGACCTGGGTGATCGGGCAGGGTATGCGCCGGGCTGGTCGCGGGACGCCCGCTTCGGCGCGCGGTGGCTGCGGCTGGATCGGGTGCTGGAGCCCGGCATGGTGGTGACGGTGGAGCCGGGGCTCTACATCGTCCCGGCGATCCTCCGGGAGCCCTCGCTGGCGGGCTGGGTGCGCGAGCACCTCGACCTGGAGGCGCTGGCGCGGTGCAGCGAGGTCCGGGGCATCCGCCTGGAGGACGACATCCTGATCACGGCGACGGGGCGCGAGAACCTGACCCGGCACATCCCCCGGAGCGCGAGCGAGCTGGAGGCCGCGCTGGACGGGGTGGGTGTCACTAAGTGACATGAAGTGGTGTCAGCGGCTTGCGTTATGCTGCGGAGGCGTTATGTTTAGGTCCGGGCCACCGGATATGAAACATGCGACCCAGTGCATATTATGCGACTTCGAGGGTCGCGAGCCAGAGAGAGCCACGATGCGTCGTTATCTTCCCCTCTTGATACTCCCGCTCCTCATCTCCTCCACGAAGGGTTGCAGCTGCGATGAGGATGCGCCGCCTACGATCACGACTCCCGGCGAGGATGCAGGGAACAACGTCAACAACAACCCGAACAACAACCCCAACAACAACCCGAACGCCGTCAACAACAACCCCAACAACCCGGAGGATGCGGGGGACAACAACCCGATGGAGGACGCCGGGGAGAACAACGTCAACAACGTCAACAACAACCCGATGGAGGACGTCGGGGTGGACGCGGACGAGCCGTGGCCGTGGCCGTGGCCGGAGCCTGCCTGCCTGGTGAGCGCGGAGTGCGCGGAGGGGGAGGCGTGCGTGGGCGGCGGCTGCGTGGCGCCGGTGGAGGCTGCGACCTACGAGGTGGGGCAGCTGGCGGTGGTGACGGATCTCTTTGTGCCGGGGAGCGCGGGGGACACGTGCTGCTTCGATCTGGACAACGACGGGGAGGTGGACAACACGCTGTCGGAGCTGGTGGCGCTCTATGAGGCGCAGCTGAGCGATGGGACGCCGCTGGCGGAGCGCGTCTTCTCGGCGCTGGAGGAGCGCAGCAGCCACATCGCGCTGGAGTTCCGGGGTTATCCGGAGGACGGGAGCGGGACGGTGTCGGTGGGGGTGATGGTGGCCAGCTCGGACGTGAACTCGGACGGGACGTCGGACTTCACGCGTGAGGAGGTGGAGGGTGGGCTGGCGTCGCTGCTCCTGGACCCCTTCTCGTTCGGTCCCTACGGGGCGACGCTGCTCTTCCCGGCGCTGGCGGTGGAGGAGGGGGTGTTGGGCTCGACGGCGGCGGACTTCGCGGAGGTGCTCCTGCCGCTGGGCGAGCGCTGCGCGTGGTCGTGGCAGGACGCTCCGGCGGACGCCAACGGGCTGCGGTGCCGCTCGGAGCGTCCGCGCGAGGCGCGCTTCGCGCGGGCGCGGATCGCGGGGCAGGTGGTGCGCGGCGAGGACGGGCGGTTGATGACGGCGCCGCTTGCGGTGGAGATCGGCGGGGGCGCGCAGCAGGAGGTGGGGAGCGTGCAGCTGGGCGGCTACGTCCACCTGGATCTGGTGGCGGACGTCCTGAGCGCGGCCTACGGCGACAACTGCGCGTGCATCGGGGTGACGCCGGAGCAGGACATCTTCCGCTCGGTGGTGGAGGACGGGCGCTATCGGCTGGAGTGCGCGCCGGAGTTTGTGACGCCGGATCTCTCGGCGTGCAGCGAGTTCAACCGCTCATGCCCGGGGATCGCGAACCTCTGCGAGCAGATCGGGTTGATCTCGAACCTGGCGGAGTACGACAGCGACGGGGACGGGGTGAACGACGCGGTGTCGTTCGGCTTCTGGGTCAAGCTGGCGTCGGCGGCGTCCCCCGAGGGCAAGGTGTTCTTGCCGCCGCGCGAGCTGTGCGACACGGCGACGGACGAGGACGGCGACGGGCTGGCGGGCTGCGACGACCCCGAGTGCTGGGACGACGTCCTCTGCGGCGCGCCGGGCTTCGGTGAGCGCTGCCACGATCTGCGCGACAACGACGGCGACGGGTTGGTGGACTGCGCGGATCCCTCGTGCTCGACCAATCGGGCGTGCGCGGAGGAGTGAAGCCTGTAGGGACATGTGGGGGGATGTCCTACCAGGAGTCGAGGAGGGCGATGGGGTCCTGGGCGTCGCGCTCCGGGTGCAGCGCGAGGTGGATGCAGGAGCGGATGACCTCCAGGAGCTGCTCCAGGCGCTCGGCGTGGCCGGACTTGTTGATGAAGGCCTGGGCGCCCAGGGCGTAGCAGCGCTGGGTGAGGGCGGCGTCCTTCTGGAGCGAGAGGATGATCAGGGGGAGGCGCGCGCACCAGGGCAGGCGGAGGACGCCCTCCAGGGTCTCCAGGGTCTCTTCGGGGTCCGAGGCGGCGTCGAGATCGACGAGGAGGACGAGCGGCGGGAGTCCGCTGGCGCCCGGGAGGCGGAGGCGCTCGGTGAGCTGCGCGAGGCTGTCGAAGCAGACGAGGGGGCTCTCGACGCCGCGTCGGTGGAGGAGGCGCTGGAGGAGCCGGAGGTAGGCGGGGTCATCCTCTTGTGTGTAGATCTCGACCTGGTTGGCGTTGTCGTGGTTCATGGCGCAGCTCAGGCAGGCGGTGCAGGGAGGCGTATGAAGAGCGTGGTGCCGATGTCGGAGACGGACTCCAGCCAGACGTCTCCGCCGTGTCGGCGCGCGATGGAGCGCGCGATGGTGAGGCCGAGGCCGCGATCATCGCTGCCGCTGGAGGAGGCGCGGTAGAAGCGCCGGAAGACGTGGCGCTGCTCATAGGAGGAGATGCCGATGCCGTTGTCCCGGATGAAGTAGACGCAGGTGTCGCCCTCGCGGACGCCTGCGAGCTGGATGCGGCCCTCGCGCTGGGGGTGGAGGTATTGGATGGCGTTGGCGAGGAGGCTGGTGAAGAGGCGCCGGACGAGGCTGGTGTCGCCGTAGGCCGCCGGGAGCGGATCGCACTCCATGTGGGCGCGCCGCGTCTCCAGGGTGTCCTGCAGCTCGTGCTGGATGCTGTGGAGGAGGCGATCCATGTCGAGCTGCTGGAGGTGGAGGGGGGCGCTGCCGATGCGGACCAGCTCCATGAGGCCCTTGAGGATGAACTCCATGTGCCGCGTGGAGCGCTGGATGTGCTGGACGGACTCGGGGAGATCCTCTTTGAGGAGCCACTCCAGCTGGCGTCGTCTGGGAGCGAGGTCCTCGCCGCTGTCAAAGATGCTCTGGAGGGCGCGGGTGGCGTGCTCCAGCTCGGTGGTGAAGCCCTGGACGCTGATGAGCGGGGTGCGCAGATCGTGGGCGGCCACGTAGAGGAGCTGCTCCAGGTGCTCGTTGAGGAGCCCCGCCTCGCGGGGGGTGGCCGGTGGGCTGCCCTTGAGCTCCCCGGTGTGCTCGGCGCCGTAGAAGCCGATGAGGTTGACGCGGTGCCCCTCGACGTCGGGGAGGGGGATGGTGGCGCAGCGGAGGCGGAGGAGGGAGCCCTGGGGGCCGTGGATGGGGACCTCGCGGCCCTGGCGGAGGAGGCCGCCCTCGACGAAGAGGGCCTTCATCTCGCGCCAGGCGTCGAGGTCTGCGAAGAGGGCCTCGGTGGGGTGCGCGCTGAGCTCGTCGAGGGGGCGCCCGAGGGCGCGGCAGGCGGCGACGTTGGCGAAGAGCGGGAGGCCCAGCTCCGAGTGGACGAGGAGCGGCGTGGTGAGGTGTTGGAGGGTCTGGGTGAGGCCGTTGGGGAGGGCCGGGTTGGCGCGCGGCGGATCGGTGTCCAGGGCGATGGCGCCCAGGAGGCGCTTGGGCTCGCCGGCGTTGCTGAGGGTGAGGATGACGTGGGAGGCGAAGTGGCGCTCCACGCCGTCGCGCCCCCGGGCGCGGAAGTTCATGGCGTAGCCGGTCCCGGCGTCGAGCGCGGCGACGGTGCGACGCTCGAAGAGCAGGAGATCGTCGGGGTTGACCCAGGCGGCGAGCTGCTCGGCGGTGACGAAGCGCGCGCGCCGCGGGTAGCCCATGAGGTGCATGGCCTCGGGGCTGAAGAAGAGGCGTCGGCGGGTGAGATCCCACTCCCATCGGGCGAGGGCGCGGCGCTGGCGGGCCTGGGTGACGCGCTCGCGTTGCCAGAGGCGCTCCAGGGTGAGGGCGAGGACGGCGGTGGCGGCTTCGGCGTCTTCGAGTCGCTCCGGGGTGGGCGGGGCTTCGGGCGGCGCGTCGAAGGCCATCCAGGCCAGGAGGCGCCGCGCGCTCTGGACGGGGAGGAGGACGTGGCTGACGCCCGCTGCGCAGGTGATGTGGGACCGGGCGGGGCGCTCCAGAGGGGTGGCGGCGTGGGGCGGCGGCGGGAGCTGGAGCGCGGTGCGCCCGCCGCGGCTGGGCTCCTCCCAGGCCGCGGCGTAGCGCCAGCCGAAGGCGTCGGCGAGGGCCTCGCCGAGGAGATCGATGCTGCGCCTGGGCGTGGAGGCTGCGTCCAGGGCGCGGAGCAGCCTGGGCTGGAGGAGAGGTGCCGTTCGGGGCATGGAGGACGGGTCCTCAAGGTGTCGAGGTGTGGACGATACGCGGTGCCAGGCCGGTCGGGAGCTTACCACCTCTGGCCCGGCGGGTGAAGATGCAACGGAGGGTCATGAGGTGTGCGCTGGGGGTGGAGCCGCGTCGAAGCTGTCCGCCACCTCCTTGTTGAGCAGGATGATGAGGCCGTAGATGAAGAGGGCCAGGGAGGGGATGATGCAGTAGCAGGTGAAGGCGGTCAGGAGGCCGCTGGCGAGGGCGGCGATGACGGTGCGGTAGCGCTGGCGTCGTCGGATCAGGGCGCCTGCGTAGAGCTGCGCCGCGCCGATGAGGATGTAGAAGAGGCCCGCGCCGCCATAGATCAGCGCCCCGAGGTCGCGCTCTTCGGGGTCGCGCTCTCCGAAGGCGGAGAAGAGGAAGGCGATGAAGACGCCGACGCTGAAGAGGCCCAGGAGGAGGACGAGGGCGCCGTTGATGAAGGTGAGGGTGGAGAGGACCGGGAGCTGGGAGGTGAACCCGCCCGTTCGGGCGCGCTGCCAGCAAGCAGGGCAGCGGAGGCCCCCGCCGGGCTCGGGGTGGGCGCAGGCCGCGCAGGCGAAGGTGCCGCAGCGCGCGCAGGCGCCGACCGCCAGGGCCTCGGGGTGTTGAGGGCAGCGCGCAGCGGCGTGCTCGGGGGCGTGGTCCAAGGCGTGCTCCTTCCGGATGGAGGGCTGAGTCCACCTCGAAGCTCATGTGAAAGAGATGAACTTACAAAGGATCAGCGCACCCGAGGGGTTTGTCAAGCGTTGCAGGCTTGCCTTTACGCGTCGGCTGGGTCTAAAGGATGCACGGCTGACGCATGTTTGAGGACCGCCCACCCAGGAGCCGCCATGTCCACCCCCGCGATGATCGAGAGCACCAACCCGGCCACCGGCGCGCCGCTTGAGCCGGTCCCCGTGACCACGCCGGAGGAGCTGGCCGAGCGGGTCGCGCGGGCGCGCCGCGCGCAGCCTGCCTGGGCGGCGCGCCCGCTGGACGAGCGCGCCGCGCTGGTGCGGGCGCTGGCGCGCCGCCTGGTGGAGCGCCAGGAGGAGGGCGCCCGGATCATGGCCGCCGAGACGGGGCGCGGGACCACCGAGTGCCTCATGTCGGAGCTGGTGTCCCTGATGACCTTCGCAGACATGGCGGTGCGCGCTGGACGCGCGGCGCTGGCGCCGGACCCGGTGAAGCTGCCGCGGCTGGAGTACCCGGGGAAGCAGGCGCGGATCGAGCCGGTGGCGCGCGGCGTGGTGGCGATCATCGCGCCGTGGAACTACCCGCTGGGGAACTTCATGAAGTCGCTGCTCCCGGCGCTCCTGGCGGGCAACGCGGTGCTCTTGAAGCCCTCGGAGCACACGCCGCGGACAGGGGCGTGGCTCCACGCGCAGTGCGAGGCGATCTTCCCGCGGGAGCTGGTGGCGCTGGCGCAGGGCGCGGGCGCGGTGGGCGCGGCGGTGCTGGAGGCGGACATCGACGCGGTGGTCTTCACCGGGTCGGTGCCGACGGGGCGTCGGGTGTCGGCGCGGGCGGCGGAGCGGCTGATCCCGTGCTCGGTGGAGCTGGGCGGCAAGGACGCCGCGATCGTGCTGGCCGACTGCGATCTGGAGCGGACGGCGGCGGGTGTGGCGTACTGGGGGCTGCACAACGCCGGTCAGAACTGCGCCGCCATCGAGCGGGTCTACGTGGAGGAGGCCATCGCGGACGACTTCGTGGCGCGGCTGGAGCAGGTGCTCCGCAGCCTGCGCGTCTCGACGGGGGCGGGGCTCTCGGAGCTGGGGCCGCTCCAGAACCCGCGGCAGCTGGAGATCGTCGAGGCCCACGTCCAGGAGGCGCTGGCGCAGGGCGCGGTGCTGCGCTGCGGCGGCGCGCGCACGGGGCACGGGCTCGGGTATCAGCCGACGCTGCTGGATCGCTGCGATCATCGGATGCAGGTCGTGCGCGAGGAGACGTTCGGCCCGGTGCTGGCGGTGATCCGGGTCAAGAACGCCGAGGAGGCGGTGCGCCTCGCCAATGACTCTCCCTATGGCCTCAACGGCTCGGTGTGGACGCGGGATGTGAAGCGCGGCGAGGCGCTGGCGCGGCAGCTGCGGGTGGGGGTGGCGCTGGTGAACAACCACGCGATCACCGGCATCCTGCCGGAGCTGCCCTGGACAGGCGTGGGCGAGACGGGGCCCGGCGTGGCCTCTTCGCGTTATGCCTATGGGACCTTCGTGCGGCGGCAGGCGGTCTTTGTGGACAGCCAGGCCGATCCGGACCCCTGGTGGTTCCCCGCCAACGAGGATCTGGAGGCCCTCTCGCAGCGGCTGGTGGAGCGGGCGCTGGGCTCGCTGCCTGCGACGCTCAAGTTGCTTCCGTTGCTCAAGAAACGCGTCAAGGCGATCCGCGCTGTGGCCCGCCGCGGCTGACGCGCTGGACAACGCGTGGGCCGTGCATAGAGTTGGGCCACCTCGCCGGGGCGGCCCCGGCGCGCGCGGGATGTTGAGGGAGCCATGAGCGAGTTTGATGATGATCTCGGCGGCGGGGTCGCTACCGAGAAGCGCACCCGGACCCAGAAGCCGCGTCCCTGGAATGTGCTGCTCTGGAACGACGACTACACCACCATGGAGTTCGTCACCCACATCCTGGAGCAGGTCTTCCACCACAGCCCCTCCATGGCGCAGCGGATCATGCTGGAGGTCCACAACCGGGGGAAGGGGGTCGCGGGCACCTACAGCCGCGACGTCGCTGAGACGCGCTGCGCCCAGGTCCTGAACCTGGCGCGTCAGGCGGGTCATCCCCTCAAGTGCACCACCGAGCCGACCTGAGCGGCGCCTCACCTCTGGAGCCTCCCATGAGCCATCACGCTACGCGTCTCTCCGTCCCCCAGACCCTCCAGGCCATCCGCGATCGCGTCGAGGCGGCGCTGCCCGGCGCGCAGGTGCGCGCCGACGGCGGCGGCGGCCACTTCGTGATCTCGGTCACCTCCGCAGGCTTCGAGGGGCTCAACACGCTGGCGCGCAAGCGCCTCGTGCTGCGGGCCATCAAGGACCTCATGGACGGGGACGACGCCCCCGTGCACGCGGTGGATCGCCTGGACACGTTGACGCCCTGAGGCGTTGCTGCGGCAGGGCTTGGATTCGGGGCGCTTCGCTGGTATTTCTTGGGTCTCTCTGGCGCGCAGCAGGCCGCCTTCGACCCCAGAATGCCCATGCTCCGAACCCCTCTCGCCATCACCCGCTCTGCCGCCGCGTCCGCTCTGCCGCCGCGCTGGGTTGACCTCCTGCCGCCGCCGCGCGCGGATCACGCGCTCTTCGTCGCCTCGGGGCATCCCGAGGCGATGGCGGCGCTGTCGCGCCCGCAGCCCGTTTTTCCGCTCTCTGCCGACGATCCGCTCCGGGCGCTCGCCCTGGCTGCGCTGACGCTGCGCGGCGAAGGGGTGGCTTCGGCGTCGGTGCTGGCGTCGGGGCCCCAAGGCGAGGCGCAGCTCTGGACGCTCTGCCCGCTGCACGCGCTCGCGTGGGGGACGCCGGTGGTGGCGGTCCTCCGCGAGGTGCGCTGGGGGGAGTTCACCGGGGCGGAGCGCCTGCTCCTGGCCGATCCCCAGGCGCCGCTGGCGTCGCTGGATGCGGCGCTGGAGTCGCTGGGCGGCGCGCTGCCTGCACCGGACCCTGTCGCGCTCCACCACGCCGGGGTGACGCTCCTGCTGGCGGCGCCGCTCGCGGCGCCAGGCGACGCCCTGCGCGCCGAGGCTGAGGCCCTCCTGGCCTCGCTCCGCCTGAGCCCGTCGGAGCTTGGGGCGGGGGTGGCGGCGCTCCAGGCGCAGGTGCAGGAGGCCCACGCGCTCTATCTGGACGAGGTGGAGTCGGCCCACGGGGCCTTCCTGAGCGCCGCGCTGGCGGCGCTCACCGCGCGGCCGCGGCAGGAGCGGGATGCGCCTGATGGGGCGCCGCGCGCCGCGCAGGCGCGGGCGCTTCAGCGCCTGGACGCGCCCGCGCCGCGCTTCGCGCTCCCGCACCTGCGCCTTGGGGCGCAGGTGCTCGTGCTGGACGAGCCCACCGAGCTGACGCAGGCCATCGTGGTCGCGCTGCGGCAGCAGGGGGTGGAGGCGTCCCGGGCGTCCTCGCTGCCGGAGGACACCCGGGGGGTGGACGTGATCCTCCTGGCGCGGGGGATGCACCCCGTGGATCACCTGGAGGACGCGCTGGAGCTGGTCCACCACGTCCGCGAGGTGGTGCGTCGCCTGGGCGCCCAGCCCGCTGGTCACCCCCGGGCGCTGATCACCCTGCACGACACCCGAGGCACCTTCGGGCACGACGCCA
This sequence comes from Myxococcota bacterium, assembly GCA_963169075.1. Classification (GTDB taxonomy): domain Bacteria; phylum Myxococcota_A; class Bradymonadia; order Bradymonadales; genus CAUJGC01. Next base: position 4,854 of record CAUJGC010000264.1, on the reverse strand, counting down.
CCCCGGAGCCTCACCGCGCGCCGCTGGCGGCGATCCCCGCGGTCGCGCGGGCGCTGCGGGATATGGACCCGCTGGCGACGGTGCGCTCCCTGGATCTGGAGCGCGGCGCGCGCTCTCCGGCGACGCTGGGGCGGCTGGTCGTCTCGGAGCTGCTCCAGGGCGGGCCGGAGCCGCTGGTGGGGCTGCGGAGCAACGGGGCGCGCTCGACTCTGCACCCGGTGCCGATCCCGCCGGAGGGGGCGCCGCTGCGGGCGCCCCGGGCGCGGCTGGCCTTCATGACCCTGGACCCGGTGGGCGTCGAGCGCCTGCTGGCGCGCCAGCGGGCCACCCCTGCGCCGCTGGTGTTGATCACCCCCACGCGCGCCGAGGCGCTGGCGGAGTCGCTGCGGGCCTGCGGCGCGCCGGTCCACGTCATCCCGGCGCTCTTTCGCCGCGTGGAGGCGATCACCGCAGCGGTGGAGCGGGCCCGTGAGCTGGTCGGACCGCTGGAGGAGGCGGTGACCCTCCTCCCGCGCCGCCTGGACCCGGCGGACGCGCCTTCGACGCTGCGGGCGCTGCTGCACCTGCTGCACCTGCTCCAGCAGGAGCCGCTCTCCCACCTGCACCTCCTCCTGCCCGCGGACACCGCCGATGACGCGCCCTGGCGCGCCGAGCTGGCGACGCTGGAGGCCAGCGCCCTCTACGCGCGGGCCTGGCTCCCCGAGGCCGCGGCGCTCACTATATCCCACATAGACCCACATCAACCTGTTGCGCCCACGCGCCTCGCCTCGCCTGGGGAGCGGCTGGAGATCGTCGAGGTCCCCCCGGCGGTGGAGACCTGCGAGGTCGGCGTGCTGCTGGGGAGCGGCCTCGCCCCGGGGCTCGCAGACGCCACCCTCTGGGGGCGCCCGACGCTGCCGGTGGCGTGGGTCATCGAGTGGTTTGTGCGCTTCGCCTGGACGCTGCTCCCCCACCTGCACTTCACGGCGCTCACCCAGCTCCGGGTCCTCCGCGAGCTGCGCCTGCCGCGCCGCGCCGAGGAGAGCCCGCGTCTCCTCCTGCGCGGGCGGGCGGTGGAGCACCCCGAGCACCGCGCGACGCTGCGCGTCGCGCTGGTCGATGCAGCAGGCGAGGCGTGGGTCGAGGCGGAGGTGCACCTCGACGACGCGGATGGGGCGCTGCCGATCCTCATGCCGATGGAGCTGCCGCGCCAGGGCGCGCCGCGGATCGACGCGGCGCGCTGGGCCAGCGCCGAAGGCAGCGGCCTCGGCCCCCGGCTGCACGCGCTGCACCCGCTGGAGGTGTCGCCGCGCGCCGCCTCGGCCCACCTGGCCCCGGACCTTCAGCTCTGGGCGGCGCCGACCTGGACGGAGCCCGCGCTGCTGGACGCGCTGCTCCAGCAGGCCCTCTGGTGGCACATGGAGGCCCGCAGCGAGCGCGCCCAGATCGCCCGCATCGGCCGCCTCATCATCGCCGGGCGCCCCTCGCCGCGCGCCGAGCATCAGGGGCTCCTCCTGGCTGCTGGAGAGGCGCACGCCGATCTTCAGGCCCTCGACGCCAGCGGGGCGGTGCTCCTCCAGGCGCTTGACGTCCACCTCCAGCCCGTGAGCGCGATCCCATGAGCACGCACGAGCGCGACGACGCCCGCCCGCAGCCCGACGCCGCAGCGGCGACGGCAGACCCCCATGACCCCGCCTTCGGCGGGATCGCGCGCCTCCACATGCGCTACCTTCAGCAGCGCGGCGAGGCCCACCGGCAGCTCCTCCAGGTCCACACGGCGGCGCTGGGGCTCCTGGTGGAGCAGGCGCAGGCCCTGCGCGCTGCGCCGACTGCGACCGGGGAGGCGCCGGCGCCTCCTCCGGTGGCGGCAGCGCCGCCTCAGGTGGCGCCAGCGGCGCCGCGGGTGAGCGCGCCAGCGCCGCTGCCGGGCGCCTTCACGCTCCAGCTCCCAGCGCAGCTGCGGGTGGAGCGGGTGCAGCGGGTGCAGGAGGGGGCGATCCAGCCGGGGGACACCGCGCTGGCGCGGCGCGAGGGCGCAGCGGGGCCGCTGCGCCTGGGCGATGTGCTGGAGGCGGCGCTGCGCTCGGGGCTGGTGCTGGCGCGGGACGCGCTGCGCGCGGGGGCGCGTCCCCACTTCCTGGAGGGGACGCTCCAGCTCCACCGGGCGCTTGGCGAGGCGTCGGGTGGGCTGGAGATCAGCGCGTCGGTGCGCTCTGCGGTGGAGCTGCGCGGCGAGCAGAAGCTGGACCTGGAGGTCGAGATCAGCGACGGCGGGCGGCTGGCGTCTGCGCAGGCCGTCCTGGCGTTGGCCGAGCCTGCGTCGCTGGCGCAGCGCGAGGCGCTGGCGCCGGGGCGCTTGAGCGGGGGGTCGACGCTCGGCGCGCCGCTCTCGCTGCGGAGCCTCCCTGGCGCGGAGCGTCTCCTGGCCGGGCAGCGCCCGCTGCTCCTGGAGATCGTGGACAGCCGCCCAGGCGGCGGCCGAGCGGGGCTGGGGACGCTCCTGGCGCGTCTGGACGCGGAGGCGTTGGCCGCTGCGGCGCCGCTGCTGCCCGGCGAGGTGTTGGCGCCGGGGATCGCGCTGGAGGGTGCGCTCCAGGCGTTGCGCTTGAGCGCGCTGCTGCACGCTCCGGACGCGATCCCCCAGGGGGAGGTCGCGTGGTCGATCCCGCTGGGGGCGTTGAGCTGGGCTGCTCCTGCTCCGGTGACCCTCCAGGGCGCGCCGCTGGAGGTCGAGCTGGAGGTGACCCAGCGCGCCAGCGGCCCTGACGGGCTGGAGCTGGGCGCCGAGGCGTGGCTGGTGCGGGAGGGGCGGGTCCTGCTCCACATCCGCCGCCTCACCTCGCGGCTGCACGCCCCTCAGGCCAGCGCCTCGGCGGCGCTGGCGGCGCCGGAGGTGCCGGAGGCGCCTCCGGCGCACCTCCTCTCGCCTGCGCAGGCGCCCTGGCTGGAGGACTACTGTCCGGCCTTCACGACGCCGGTGCTCCCGCTGCTTTTTGTGGCTGACTTGCTGGTGCAAGCCGCCCTCAAAGACCGCCCCGGCGAGGTGGTGTTCAAGCTGGAGCGCCTGGTGATGGCGCGGTGGTTTGTGCTGCGGGAGCCGCTGGAGCTTCAGACCTCGGTGGAGCTGACCCGGGGGCGTCGGGCGGCGCTGGCGGCGACGCTGCTGGCGCGTCCGGTGTCCTCGGGGGGGGCCTGGGAGGAGGTGGCCTCGGCGCGCCTGATCATGGCGCCGTCCTTCGGGCCCTGCCTGGAGACGCTGGAGCCCCTCCAGGACGCGACGCCGCTGGATGATCCCTACACGACGGCGGCGACCTTCCACGGCCCGGCGTTCCAGCTCCTGCGCGGGGGCGCCTTTGACGGGCAGGGAGCGGTGGGGCGGCTGACGCTGGACGCGCCGGGGGGGCTGGAGGTCGGGGCGATCCACCCGGCTGCGCTGGAGGCGGGCCTCCACCTGGCGACCTCACAGGCGCTCACGCGCTGGTCCAGCGAGATCCATCCGCGCCTGGCGGTCTATCCCATCAAGCTGGAGCGCGCCACCTTCCACGCGCCGCCGCCGACGCGTGGGGCCGGTGAGGTGCAGCTCCGCTTCGAGGGCCTGCTGACCGGGCCGCGCTTCCCGACCTTCACGCTGCACTACCGGAGCGAGGGGGTGACCTGGGCGACGCTCCAGCTCGTGTGTGTGCTGGCGCCGCAGCCGCGCTTCCAGCAGCTCGCGCCTGCGGAGCGCCGGGCCTTCGCGCGGGAGCGGCGCTTCGTCCAGGGCGCGGGGCTCTCGCGCTTCGAGGGCGAGAGCACGCGGGTCCGCGCCACCGACCTCCAGGCGGCGGACTGGGTGGAGGGCACCGTGGCGGAGCTCTACCGCGTCCAGGGGGACGCGGAGACGCAGGCGCGCCTCGTGGGGGTCAAGGATCACCTGGCCCAGCGCCTCCACCTGCACCCAAGCCAGGTCGAGGTGGAGCTGGCGCGGGGGGTGGCGACGGCGCCCAACCTCCCCGCCAAGCGGGTCCCCTTCCGGGTGCAGCGCGACTTCATGGCGTTTGTCGTGAGCGACGCAGGCGAGCCCGAGCTGGACCCGGCGGCGCTGGAGGAGGTGCGGCGGCGCTTCGCCTTCGCGCCGGGCTCGCTGGGGGCGGATCTCCTCCGGGTGCTCCTGGGGCAGCTCCTGGGCGTGGTGACCACGGCGGCGGCGCTGCCGAAGACGCCTGCGCTCTATCTGCTGGGGGATGCGCCGCCTGTCGCCATCGCGATCCTGGCGGCGCTGGTGCCGCTCCTGACGGGCACGCAGCTGGTCATGCTGCCCGACCGCGCGGCGCTGCCTGGCTGGCTGGAGCGCCTGCTCACCCTCTTGACCCAGGCGCCCGGCGGCGCCTTTCCGGCGGTGATCCTCCCCGAGCACCTCGCCCGGACGCTCTCGCCGCCGTCGCCGCTCAACACCTCGGCGCTCTTGATCGCGCGCTCGCCTTCCTACGCGCTCCAGACGGCGCGGCAGCTCCTCTTGCCGGTGGTGCCGGTGTCGGCCTCGGCGCCGGGGGTGGGGACGCTCGGCTTCCCCGAGGCGCTGGCGCCGCTGCACCTCGCCTTGGGGGCGCCGCGGGAGGCGGAGCGCCTGGACCCGGGCGGGCTCCAGGCGCCGGAGCTGCTCCCCATCGCGGCGCGCGCCCTGCCGCGCCGCGAGCTCTTCGCGGAGGCCGGGGCCTGGAGCCTGGCGCGTCAGGTCGAGCTGCCCTGGGCGATCCTCTTCAAGCTCCTCCAGAGCCTCGACGGCGCCGGGGAGCAGACGCGGACGCTGGTGGAGGCGGCCGCTCGCGGCCGCGCCGACGTCCCCGACACCCCCGAGGGGCGGTGGCTGGCCGCCTGGGTGCCGCTCCTCCTGGG
>CAUJGC010000263.1 GCA_963169075.1 Myxococcota bacterium | reverse complement strand
AGCTGCCGCGGCCCACCGCGCCTCAGCCCACGCCGCCCAAGGCGCCCCCCCCGTCACCCCCCACCGCAGGCGTCCTCCGACGCCCCTCCACAGGGGATGACGACGGCCGCCCGCGCCCCCCGCGTCCCTCCCGCGCCCTCCGCGCCCAGGCCCCCCCGGACGCCTCCGCGCGCCTCATCGGCCTGGTGGGGAGCCTCGACCGCACCCCCCGCGTCCTCGTCGCCCCCAGCAAGATCACCACCCTCAAGATCGACTCCCGCGGCGGCTTCCTCCTCTCCCAGATCGACGGCATGGTCACCTTCGATGACCTCATCGAGCTGAGCATGCTCCCCCGCGACGAGACCCTCAACCTCCTCTGCGACCTGTTCGACGCAGGCGTCATCACGGTGTGACCCCCCCGGGGGCGTAAGCTCCGGCCCTCCGGGACCGGAGCAACGCCCCCGGCCCCCCCCGTGACGGGGGGGCACCGACCTCGCTCGCTGCGCTCGCTCGCCACCTCCTCGCTGCGCTCGCCTCGCTGCGCTCGCTCGCCACCTCCTCGCTCCGCTCGCCCCCCTTCGCCCCCAGCGACCCGTCGGTGTCCCCCCGTCACTGGGGGGACCGGCGCCGTTCGTCTTGCCGAGCAGGCCAGACGTTACGGCGCCGGGGGGGTCTGCGCCCCGATCATCGCCTCCACATAGTCCGGGAAGGCGGGGCAGCGGGGGCCGTCGGCCAGGAGGTCGGCGGTGTTCATGGCGTTGAAGACACACCAGCGGTTGAAGTCCTCCAGGAGGGTGCGCCCGGGCCGGAGGGCCTGCTCCAGCCCAGGCATCTTGAGGAGGAGGCGGGTGAGGCCCACCGGGAGGCGCCCGCGCGGGAGGGGCTTGTTGGCGGCCATCGCCATCAGCTCGAAGACCATGCGGGCGGAGAGGGGGTTGGGATCGACGAGGTGGAAGGTGCGGCCCTCGGCCTCGGGGTGGAGGCTGAGGGCGTGGAGGGCGCCCACGACCCAGTCCACCGGGACGAGGTTCAGGGGGACGCGCCCGTCGCCAGGCAGCGGGATGGGCACGTCCACCGGGATGTTGAGGAGGGCCTGGAGGAGGAGGTAGGGGCCGTCGAGGGCGTCGATCTGGCCGGTCTGGCTGTGCCCGACGATGAGGGAGGGGCGGTAGATCACGACCGGGAGGCTCCGCCGCCGGAGGCGGACGCGGCGCTCGGCCTCGTGCTGGGAGCGCTCGTAGGGGTTGAGGAAGCGCTGGCCCTCCTCCAGCTCCTCCTCCATGATGACGCCGCTGCGGTCGCCGCAGACGTAGGCGGTGGAGAGGTGGTTGTAGCGGCGCAGGTGCTTCAGGTCGCCCAGGCAGTCCAGCATGTTCTGGGTGCCCTGGACGTTGACCTCCCAGAGGCGCTCGCGGGAGGCCGAGGTGTGCCAGACGCCGTCGAGGTGGTAGACGTCGGTGATCTCGGCGGTGACCTCCAGGTACTCGCGGCCCGTGAGGCCGAAGTCCAGGGCGCGGATGTCGCCCTCCAGGAGCCGGACGCGCTCGGCGCCCTCGCGCCCGGCGAGCCACGCCTGGGCCTGCTCCTGGCGCCCCTTGCGGACCAGGCACCAGATCCGGGCCTCGGGCTCCTGGGTGAGGAGGCGCTCCAGGAGGTAGCGGGCGGCGAAGGTGGGGAAGCCGGTCAGGAAGATGCGGCGGGGCGGGGGCGAGGAGGGGGTCATGCGGGGGCCTCTGTTGAGTGCATTGGAATGGATGGAGTCGTTCGTGAAGCTTTTTAGCTGAGCTGGGCCAGCGCGGCGCGCATCCGGGCGTCGGCGTCGGGCTGATCGGGCCAGAGGCGGGCGGGGAGGGCGCGGAGGAGGGCCTCGACCTGGGCGCGGGTGGCCTCGGGGGTGCCGTCGTTGTCGATCACGACGTCGGCGGCGGCGATCTTCTGCGCCAGGGGGAGCTGGGCGGCGACGCGCTGGGCGCAGGCCTCGGGGGAGAGGCCGTCGCGGGCGGCGAGGCGGCGGAGCTGGACCTGGGGCGAGACGGCGACGACGAGGAGGAGATCCATGCCGTGGTGGAGGTGGTTCTCGACGAGGAGGGGGGCGTCGTAGACGACCAGGGGGGCGCCGCGCTGGAAGAGGTCCTGGGTGCGCCGGGCGGTCTCGGCGGCGATGCGGGGGTGGGTGATGGCGTTGAGGCGCTGCCGGGCGTCGGGGTCTGCGAAGACCCGGGCGCCGAGGGCGGCGCGGTCGAGGCTGCCATCCGGGAGGAGGACGCCCTCCCCGAAGGCGGCGGCGACCTCCGCGAGGCCCTCGCTGCCGGGGGCGACGACGTCGCGGGCGATCTGGTCGGCGTCGAGGAGGGGGAGCCCGGCGTCGATGAGGAGGCGGCTGACGGTGCTCTTGCCGGTGGCGATGCCGCCGGTGAGGCCGACGAGGCGCGGGGTGAGCGGGGGAGGGGAGGGGGGCGACATGCGGGGCTCCTGGGCAGGCTCCGAGGCCGCGAACCCCGTCGTTGTGCGGGTTGACAGCGTCGTTGGCCCTGTGTTAGCACCCCGTTCTACACTGGACCGGCCCAGCGTTCAAGGCGTGTGTGTGTCGGTCCGGCCCGCCGGAGGCCCCCTTGGCATCGCCCCACACTGCTCCTCCCCGGCGCCCCGCGCGCGCGCTCCCTGTGCGGGACCTGCGCGGCCCGCTGGATCGTCTCTTTGACGCCGTCGCGTCCCCGTGGACCCTGGCCGCCGGGCTGGCGGGGCTGGCGGGGCTGCACTGGGCGACGGCCTGGCGCCTGCTGGACCCGACGGCGGGGGGCTGGACGGCCCTCTCGGCCCGCGCGGTGGCGTGCGGGCTGATCGCGGCCTGCGCGGTGGCGCAGGGCGCCCTGCACGTCAAGCGGCCCGGCGCGAAGCTGCGCCTCCTGGGGGCCGGGCTCGGGGTGCTCGGGGCGCTGACGCTGGGGGCGCTGCCGATCTTCCAGCGCCCGGGGCTGGCCCAGGGCGGGACGCTGACGCTGGACGCGCGCTCGGGGGCGGAGGCTGCGCAGGTCGAGCTGGGCGGCGTCCAGGTCAAGCAGAACCTCGGCGGCCTCAAGCTGGAGGTCCAGGGCGTGACGCTGGAGCCGCCTGCGGTGAGCGTCCAGCTGACCGACATCCCGCGGGGGACCACCGACACGCTCCTGGTGACGGACGCCGCGCCGGTGTCCTCCCCCATCGGCCTCCTGAGCCTGGCGGCCATCGAGCCGGCGCCGGAGCCCGCAGGGGTCGAGGTGCGGGTGACGGACACGAGCAGCGCCCGGACCTTCAACCTCCTCCTGCGCCCCGGCGCCCCGGCCAAGGACCCTGCGGGCCCCGGCGAGTTCACCCTGGAGGCCATCGAGGCGACCAACCCCGTCACGAAGGGCGCCCGGATCACGGGCTTCGTCACCGAGGCCGAGGGCGCCGAGCCCGCCCCGCTGACCCTCTGGACCGAGCGACCGGCCTACGACGCGACGCACCGCAAGGGGCGCTACGCGGTGGCGCCCCTCCAGATCGTGCCGGGCTACCAGGCCCGGCTCCGGGTGGCGGCGCCCCCCGAGCTGGACCCGGCCTTGATCGGCTTCGCGCTCCTCCTGGCGGGGTGCGGCCTGGTGGTCTTCGCCGCCGCACCCAAGCCTGAGGAGGCCGCATGAGCGCGCACCTGATCATCCCCTGGGGCATGGCGGCGGCGGTGCTGGGCGGCGCGGCGCTGGACGGGCGGGCGGCCCCGCGCCTGGTGGCGGGGGTCCGCGGCGCGACGGCGGCGGCGGGCCTGGGCCTGGGGGCCTGGGGCCTCCAGGCGGGGGCGCTCCACCCGGCGGCGCTCGGGCTGGTGGCGGCGGCGTCGCTGGTGGCCCTCTGCGCGCCTGCGGGCGCGGCGGGGCGCGGCGTGAGCGGCGCGGCCTTCGGCATGGCGGCGGCGGCGGCGGCGCTGGGGCACCTGGGGCTGGCGCCTGCGGCGCGGGTGATGGGGCCCGGGGCCTGGATCTTCGCGGCGGCGGCGGCGGCGCTGGCGCTGGCGCTGGGCTTCGCCCTCCGGGCGGGCGCCCGGAGCGCAGGCGCGGGCGGCGTGAGCGCGGCGGCGGCGGGCGCCCTGGGCCTGGCCTTCGGGGCCTGGGCGATGGCGGGAGGGCAGGGCGGCGGCGTCCATCTCCCCCTGGCGGGCGCCGACGGCACCCCGGCCCTCTGGATGAGCGACCTGCACGCGGGGCTTTTGGCGACGGCCCCCTTCCCCGAGGTGGGGGTGGCGCTGGCGGCGGCGGCGGCGCTGGCGCTGGCCTCGCTCTGGCCTGCGGCGGCGCGGCTCCGCCTCCGGGAGATCGCCGCCGGGGTGGCGCTCCTGGCGATCCCCCTGCTCCTGGCCCGCGAGGGCGCCCCCGTCGAGCTGGACCCCGAGGCCGCCCGGCAGCTCCTCTCCCGCCTGGGGGTGGCGGCGCCGCTGGTGGAGAGCCCGCGCCTGCTGGCGTCGGGGCCCTACATGGTGCGCCTGGCGCTCCTGCCGCTCCCGGTGGGGCTGGCCTTCGCGGGGGCGGGCGCCCTCGTCGGGCAGGTCTTCGCCCAGGCGCCTCAGGGCGCCGAGGCGTCCGCCTCTCCGCGCGAGGCGCTGATCCCGGCGGCGGTCTTCACCTGGGTGGGCGTGGCGCTCCTGGCGGTGGTCCAGCACCTCCAGGCGGGGCTCTGGTTGAGCGACGCGGCGCGGGATCAGGTGATGCTGGGGGCGGCGTTCGGTGTGTCGGCGGCGCTGGCGGGGCTCTGGGGCCTCGGGGCGCGGCAGGAGGCGGGGTGGGTGGAGCCGGCGCGGGCGGTCCTGACGGGGCTGGCGGCGGCGGCGTTGGCGAGCGCGCTGGCCGGTGGGCTGGTGGGCGCACAAGGGATCTTTGGACTGTGAACATCAAGCGCGCAGAGTTCGTCAAGAGCGGCACCCAGCCGGCCCATTACCCCGAGTGGGGCCTCCGCGAGATCGCCTTCGCGGGGCGGAGCAACGTCGGCAAGTCGAGCCTCATCAACACCCTGGTGCAGCGCCACGGGCTGGTGAAGGTGAGCCGGACGCCGGGGCACACCCGCCTCATCAACTTCTTCTCGGTGGTGCTGGAGGACGACCGCGAGCTGGGCGTGGTGGATCTCCCCGGCTACGGCTTCGCCAAGGTCTCCGCAGGCGAGCGGGCGTCCTGGGGCAAGATGATCGAGACCTACTTCACCCGCCGCGAGAGCCTCAAGGCGATGATCCTGGTGATGGATCTGCGGCGCGGGATGACGGAGCTGGATCGTCACCTCTTCGACAACCTCGGTCACTTCGGGATGCAGCCCATCCTGGTCTTCACCAAGGCGGACAAGCTCAGCCGGAACCAGCAGCAGAACGCCCTCCGGCAGCACAGCCGCGACCTGGGCATCCCCGAGCGGGAGCTGCTCCTCTTCTCCAGCCACACGAACCTGGGCCGCGACGCCCTCTGGGCGCGCATCTGCCAGACCGCGCTCCCCGCCGCCGACGCCCCATGACCTCGCTGGCGCCGCCTCCCGAGGAGGGCTTCGACCTCCCGCCGGGCTTTGTGGCCCGGCGCCTGACGCCCGCCGAGCTGGACGCGGTCCAGGAGGTCGAGCGGCGCTGCTACGCCCACCCCTGGCCGGTGGAGATCTTCGCCCGCCAGCTGGAGACGGCCTGGGCCTCGGTCTACGTCGTCTCTCGCGAGGAGGCGCCGGAGCGCCTCCTCGGGCACGTGGTCTACTGGGTGGTCCACGACGAGCTGCACCTCCTCAACATCGCGGTCCACCCCGACGCCCAGCGGCTCGGGCTGGCGCGGGCGATGATGGGCCACCTCTTCGCGGTGGCCCGCGCCCGCTGTCTCCAGTACATGACGCTGGAGGTCCGCGTCACCAACGCGCCTGCCCGCGCGCTCTACGAGGGCCTGGGCTTCCGCCAGGTGGCCTACCGCAAGAAGTACTATTCGGATAACGGCGAGGACGCTGTTGTCCTGGCCCTCCTGCTGGATGAGCAGGGTAATCCGGCGCCGGAAGAGGGCGCCACACCGCGATGAGGGAGCGCGGCCGACCATGCAAGGGAACCTGAAGATCTTCAGCGGGAGCAGCCACACGGAGCTGGCTGAGCGCATCGCCCACTCGATCGGCGTCCCCCTGGGGCGGACGCAGCGCGTGCACTTCTCCAACGAGAACATCATGATCCAGATCCAGGAGAACGTCCGCGAGGCGGACGTCTTCGTGATCCAGACCGCCGCGCCGCCGCTCCACACCCACATCATGGAGCTGCTCATCATGCTGGACGCCCTCAAGTCGGCGTCGGCGGCGCGGGTGACGGCGGTGCTGCCCTACTTCCCCTATGTGCGGAGCGACAAGAAGGACCGCCCCCGGATCTCGATCACGGCGCGGCTCATGGCGGACCTGCTGGTGACGGCGGGCGCGGACCGGGTGCTGACGATGGATCTGCACTCGCCCCAGATCCACGGCTTCTTCTCGGTCCCCACGGACCAGCTCGCGGCGGCGCGCCTGATCTCCGACTACCTCCGCTCCCACATCGACCTCTCCAACGCGGTCCTCGTCGCCTCCGACGCAGGCGAGGCCAAGGAGATCGGCCGCTACGCCAACCGCCTCGATCTCCCCATCGCGGTCATCGACAAGCGCCGCTCCGGCGACGACGAGAAGCCCCGCGCCGTCAACCTCATCGGTGAGGTCGAGGGCAAGACCGCCATCATCGCAGACGACGAGATCGCCTCCGGCGCCACCATGATCGAGGCCGCCTCCTTCCTCAAGTCCCGAGGCGCCGCCCGCGTCATCGGGGCCGCCACCCACGCGGTCCTCAGCGGTAACGCCGTCGAGCGCTTCAAGGCCAGCGACTTCTCCGAGCTGATCGTCACCGACACCGTGCCCATCCCCCCCGAGAAGCGCTTCGACCGCCTCACGATCCTCTCGGTGGATCGCCTCTTCGCCCACGCCATCCAGCGCATCCACGACGGCAGCTCGGTCAGCTCGCTCTTCACGTGACGCCCCGACCCCCCCGGGGGCGTAACGTCGGGCGGGCAAAGCCCGACCCGACGAACGCCCCCGGCCCCCCCCGTGACGGGGGGGCACCGACGGGTCGCTGGCGAGCGAGCGCAGCGAGGGAGGGATGGCGAGCGAGCGCAGCGAGCGAGGGGGTGGCG
>CAUJGC010000262.1 GCA_963169075.1 Myxococcota bacterium | reverse complement strand
TGGGCGGGGGGTGGGGAGGTGGCGTCGCGGGGGCTTGGGGAGGTGGTGGTGTCGGGGGTGTCCCGGGTGGTGGTGGCGGTGGGGCCGGAGGGGGGGTTGACGGCCGGTGAGGTGGGGCGGCTGGTGGGTGAGGGGGGGTTCAGCGCGGTGCGGCTTGGGCCTCGGGTGCTGCGTGTGGAGACGGCGGCGGTGGCGTTGGCGTTGTCGGCGCAGCTCCTGGCGGGTGATCTGGGTTGATGCGCTGGGCGGGGATGAGGGGGGTCTGGGGGAGCTTCCCCCAGCCGCCGGAGGCGACCCGAAGCCCGATAAAATACATGTATTTTCCAGGCGAGGCGTTATGAGGGCGGTGCGGCTGGAAGGCGCGGGGGTGTGGCGGCTGGCGGTGGCGGGGGTGGTGGACGGCGCGCCGGGGGCCGTGGCGGTGGCGTTGCTCTACGCGACCGGGCTGTGGAGCGCGGCGGTGTGGACGGGTGAGGCGGGGGTGCTGTGGCCGGATCAAGCGCTGGAGGCGCTGGCGTATCGTCCGATGGCGTGGGCGCAGCCGTGGCTGGTGTGGGGGTTGACGTGGTGTCTGTGGCGCTTCTGCTGGCTTTACTTCGGCGGGGGTCGGACGCCGGGGATGCGGGTGGTGGGTGTGGGGGTGGTGGATCGCTGGGGTGCTCCGCCTGGGTTGGGTGTGTGCGGGCTGCGGGTGGTGGGTGAGGTGTTGACGCTGTTGAGCCTGGGGTTGGGTGCGCTGTGGGCGCTGGTGTCTCGTGAGCGTCGGACGTGGGCGGACGTGATCTCGTCGTCGTATGTGGTGCGTCGGTGAGGTGAAGGTCGCGTGGTCGTTGCATAACGCAGCGCGTCATGCTAAGACGCTCGGGGCCGTCCCCGGCCCAACGCGCTGCCCAGGGAGCCTCGTGAAGAAGGTCGAAGCCATCATCAAGCCGTTCAAGCTGGACGACGTCCGCGAGCACCTGGAGGGGGTGGGCGTGACCGGGATGACTGTGGTGGAGGTGCGCGGCTTCGGTCGCTCGGGGGGCAAGGCCTCGATCTACCCGGGCGCGGAGTACATCGTGGACTTCGTGCCGAAGGTGAAGGTGGAGGTGGTGGTGCCCGACGCGCTGGTGCATCAGGTGATCGACGCGATCATCGAGGCGGCGCACACCGGTCATCCGGGGGATGGGAAGATCTTTGTGTTGCCCGTGGACGAGGCGATCCGGATCTCGACGGGGGAGCGGGGGCCTGACGCGCTGTGAGGTATGTCGTGGCCTGGGGTCGATGCGCGACCTCGGCCCTGTGGTGATGGAGCGGAGAGGAGGGTTATGAAGACGGTGACGCCGAAGGATGTGACGAAGTTCGCGAAGGAGAACGACGTTCGCTTTGTGGATCTGAAGTTCATCGACTTTGTGGGGACGTGGCAGCACTTCACGGTGCCGATCGAGGCGTACAGCGAGGATCTCTTCGAAGACGGGCTGGGCTTTGACGGCAGCTCGATCCGCGGCTGGCAGCCGATCCACGCCTCGGACATGCTGATGAAGCCGGACCCGACGACGGCGCGGCTGGATCACTTCACGCGCTACCCGACGCTGAGCCTGATCTGCACGATCCACGACCCGATCACGGGTGAGGGCTACAGCCGCGACCCGCGCTTCATCGCGCAGAAGGCGGAGTCGTACCTGCGCCAGACGGGGATCGCGGACACGGCGTACTTCGGTCCGGAGGCGGAGTTCTTCGTGTTTGATGATGTGCGCTACGAGGTGACGCCGAACAAGTCGTTCTTCGTGCTGGACTCGGAGGAGGCGGCGTGGAACACGGGGCGCGACGAGCGCTCGAACCTGGGCTACAAGATCCCGTTCAAGGGGGGCTACTTCCCGACGGCGCCGCACGACACGGGGATGGATCTGCGCTCGGAGATGGTGATGGAGATGCTCAAGGTGGGCATCGACGTGGAGGCGCAGCACCACGAGGTGGCGACGGCGGGCCAGGGCGAGATCGACATGAAGTTCGACACGATGGTGTCGATGGCGGACAAGCTCCAGTGGTTCAAGTACATCATCAAGAATGTGGCGCGTCGCAACGGGAAGGCGGCGACGTTCATGCCGAAGCCGATGTTCGGTGACAACGGCTCGGGGATGCACACGCACCAGTCGCTGTGGAAGGACGGCCAGCCGCTCTTTGCGGGCGACAAGTACGCGGGGCTGAGCGAGATGGCGCTCTGGTACATCGGCGGGCTGATCAAGCACGCGCCAGCGCTGGTGGCGCTGACGAACCCGACGATCAACAGCTACCGTCGCCTGGTGCCGGGCTACGAGGCGCCGGTGAAGCTGGCGTACAGCAGCCGCAACCGCTCGGCGGCGATCCGGATCCCGCTGGTGTCGTCTTCCCCGAAGGCGAAGCGGCTGGAGTTCCGCACGCCGGACCCGAGCTGCAACGGCTATCTGGCGTTCGCGGCGCAGCTGATGGCGGGGCTGGACGGCATCCAGAACCGGATCGATCCCGGCGAGGCGATGGACAAGGACCTCTACAACCTGCCGCCGGAGGAGCAGGGGTTGATCCCGGAGGCTCCGGGCTCGCTGCGCGAGGCGCTGGAGCATCTGGCGAACGATCACGCCTTCCTGCTGAAGGGGGACGTGTTCACCAAGGACGTCATCGAGACGTGGATCGAGTACAAGATGGAGGCGGAGGTGAAGCCGACGTCGCTGCGTCCGACCCCGATGGAGTTCCAGCTCTACTTCTCGTGCTGAGCGGAGCGTGAGGGGGTGGCGGGGGGC
>CAUJGC010000261.1 GCA_963169075.1 Myxococcota bacterium | reverse complement strand
CGCCACCCCCTCGCTGCGCTCGCTCGCCACCCTCCCCCAGCGCCCCCCAGCGACCCGTCGGTGTCCCCCCGTCACGGGGGGGACCGGCCCCGTTCCGCCGATGAAGCGAAGCGGAGTCGGCGGTTACGGGGCCGGGGGGGTCCGCTTCAGCCGGACGCGGCTCTTGACGTCGGGCTTGACCTCGGGCGCGGGGGGGCCTTCGGCGCTCTGGGCGGCGCGGTCGTTGGGGACGAAGCGGATCTCGGTCTTGATCTCCAGCGAGAGGCTGGTGAGGATCTTCTGCAGCTCTCCGGCGAGGTTGACTGATTTGAGAAATCCAGCGACCTCGCGGGCTATAACGCGGTTCAGCTCGCGGCGCATGGTGTCGGCGGAGCCTGCGAGGAAGCCGCCGACCTCGCGGGGCATGGGGGTCTCCAGGAGGGCGCGTCGGATCAGCTCTTCGCTGAGGGCGGCGCTGCCGGACTCCAGGATGCGTCGGGCGACCGCGGGGACGAAGTCCGCGGCGAGGACGCGGGCGAGGCGCCGGAGCCCCTCGTCGTTGGGGGTGGCGTCGAGGGAGGTGGTGAAGGCTTCGTCGAGGACGACGTCTTCGGCGGGGGCGGCGCGTCGTCGGAGGACGACGCGTTTTTTGCGGGGGGCCTCGGATTCGGGCTCGGCGCGTCGGAGGAGGCGGACGCGGCGCCGGGTGGAGGGCGCCTCGGGGGTGGGCTCGTCGTCGTCGGAGGGCTCGCTCATGGTGGGGCTCCGGGGTCAGCGCGCGGAGGCGACAGCGTCGAGGCGCTCCAGGACGGCGCGGAGATCGGGGTAGGCCGCGGCGGTGGGGTCGAGGCGATCGAGGCCGCGGCGGAGCATCCAGCGGGCGCGGGGGGTGTCGCCGCGCTGGAGGGCGCACTGGCCGAGGGCCAGCATCACGGCGCCGTCGCCGGGGCGTGCGCCGAGGGCGATCTCGAGCGCGGCCTCGGCCTCGTCGTAGCGGGCGAGGCCCATCAAGGCGAGGGCGCGGGCGTGGTGGGCGGCGCCGTCGTCGGGGGTGGCGTCGAGGGCGGCGTCTGCGGCGCGGAGGGCCATGCTCCAGCGCTGGGCCTGGAGGTACTCCTGGGCCAAGGCGAGGCGCTCCGCGGGGGAGGCGGTGAGGCGGGGGTCGTCGGCGCCGCCTTCGGACTGGGCGGCGAGCTTGGCCTGGGCCTGCTGGATGCGCTCCTGGGCGACGCGGAGGCTGGGGTTGAGGGCGAGGGCGGCCTCCCAGGCCTGGACGGCGCCGGGGAGATCCCCGCAGAGGGCGCGGGCGACGCCGAGCTTGTAGCGGGTCTCCCAGTCGTCGGGGTCGGCGTCTGCGGCGGCGGTCCAGGCGGCGGCGGCCTTGTCCCAGGACTTCGCGGCGAAGGCCTCTTCGCCCTGGCGGCGGAGCGCGGCAGGATCGACGGCGGCGGGAGGCTTGACGGCCTCGGCGGTCGCGGGGGGGGCGGCCTCGGGGTTGGCGAGCTTGATCTGGGGGGCGGGGGCGGCGGCCTGGAGGGCCTCGACGCGCTCGCGGGCCTTATCGACCCACTTCTGCTCGGACGGTCTTTTTTCAACCTGGATGTAGCGAGCGTAGGCCTCGCGGGCCTCGGCGGGCTGCCCGGCCTCCTCGAAGGAGGCGGCGAGCCCGAAGACGCCGTCGGGGTCGTCGCTGACAAGCTCCAGGTAGGCTTGATAGAGGGCGATGGCCTCCCTGGGGTTGCCAGCCTTGCGCTGGGTGTAGGCCAGGAGGTAGGTGCCCTCGGCCCAGGTGGCGCCCAGCTCGGCGCGGCCTCGCGCCAGGAGGTCTGCGGCCTCCTTCCAGCGCTTGTTGCGGTGGTAGACCTTCGCGAGGCCGGCCCAGGCGGCGGCCTGCTTGGGATCGCGGGCGAGCACCTCCTGATAGGCGGACTCGGCCTTGGCGTACTCGCGCTTCTTGACGAAGCCCTCGGCCTGCTGGAGCACCTGCTCGGGGGAGACATCCCCGGCGGCGGCGGGCAGCGCGCCCTCCTGCGCGGCGGCGGGCGCCGCGCACCACATCAACCCCAACCCCAACGCTACGCTCGACAGGCTCCGTCGCATCCTTCACCTCCGCAGAGCAGGCCTCGACGCCTCAGCATGGCACAGGCGGCTCCTCGCGTCCAGGCACGAGGCGCGTGATGAGCTGCGTCAGCAGCGCCTGCTCTGCCGGGCGGAGGGCGGCGGCGGCGGCGGCGGCCTGCCCGGAGAGGCGCTTGATGTGGGCGTGGACCGCCTCGACGGCGCCGCTCGCGTGGTAGAGCTGGACGAGGCGGGCGCGCTCCTCCGGGGGCAGGAGCCCGCGCCCGAAGCGCCCGAGGAGCCAGCCTCGGGCGGGCTCTTCGACCCGCGCCAGCGTCTCGGCCAGGAGGAAGGTCTGGCGACCCTGCTCGAAGTCGCTGGCGCCGCTCTTCTCGTCGGGATCGCCCTCGATCCCGATCAGATCATCGGCCAGCTGGTAGGCCACGCCCAGCGCGCGGGAGAAGCGCTCCAGGCCCGCCAGCGTCTCAAGCGAGGCGCCGCCGAGGATCGCGCCGAGCTTGAGCGGGCACTCGATGGTGTAGCGGGCGGTCTTGAGATCATAGCAGCGCTCGATGGCGGCGGCCTCGACGGTGCCCGGAGCCGCGATGCCGTGGACCAGATCCAGGAGCTGCCCCATCCCCGTCTGGGCGGCGTAGCCGAGCATGGCCGAGATCAGCGCGCGCACCTGATGGGGCGGCGCCTCCACCTGGTTCAGCACCTCCACCGCCAGCGCGAAGCACACATCCCCCAGCACGATCGCCAGGTGATCCCCCTCGCCGCGGTGCCCGCCCCAGCGCGCCTGGAGGCGCGCGCGGAGCGTCGGGCGGTGGCGACGGACGTCCGCTTGATCCATGATGTCATCGTGGATCAGGAGGAAGGCGTGAAAAAGCTCCACCGCCACCGCCACATCCAGCATCGCCTCCTCCGACGCGGGGGACTCCCCGCGCAGCGTCGCCCACGCCTGCGCCAGCAGGAGGGGCCGGAAGCGCTTGCCGCCAGCCAGGACGAAGGCCCGCAGCTCCTCCGCGAAGCCGGGGTCCACGCCTTCAAAGCGCGCCAGCCACGCCGGGCCGCCTGTATGGCGCTCCAGCGCCGCCTCGATCGCCGCCCGCGTTGTCGCTATGCGCTCCTCGCTCCACATCGCTCTTTGCTCCGCTGCCTGGGGCGCCTCAGCGCGCCGCTCTCCTCTCTAACCGGGCCACCCGCTTAGCGCAATCGCTGCCGACGCCCCCCCTGGCGTGGATGCACCTTTGAGGCTACAAAGTGCATCCGAAGAGGCGCGAGCGATGCGCCGCGTGTCCCCTCCAGCCCCGAGGCCCTGTGTCCCCTCACGACCCGCACAACGATAAGCAAGGCATCCGACAGCGCAAGGTGGATCACATCGACCTCTGCACCCGCGAGGACGTCGAGCAGCGCCTCACGACGACGCTCCTGGAGGAGGTCACCCTCCTGCACCGCTCCCTCCCGGAGCTGGCCGTGGAGGAGATCGACCTGGGCGCCGACCTCTGGGGGCGGCGCCTCAAGGCGCCCCTCTGCGTCT
This sequence comes from Myxococcota bacterium, assembly GCA_963169075.1. Classification (GTDB taxonomy): domain Bacteria; phylum Myxococcota_A; class Bradymonadia; order Bradymonadales; genus CAUJGC01. The sequence goes on along the minus strand of CAUJGC010000261.1, from coordinate 877 downwards.
CGGGGATGACCGGCGGCGCCGAGGCCGCCCAGCGCATCAACCTCGAGCTGGCGAAGGTGGCGCAGCGCTTCGGGCTGGCGTTCGGGGTGGGGAGCCAGCGGGCGATGCTGATCGATCCCGCGCTGCGGGACACCTACGCGGTGCGGGAGGTGGCCCCGGACATCCTGCTCCTGGGGAACATCGGCCTGGTCCAGGCAGCCCAGACCCCGGTGGACAAGGTGCGGGAGCTGGTCCGCGCCATCGAGGCCGACGCCCTCTGCGTCCACCTCAACCCCGCGCAGGAGATGATCCAGGCGGGCGGCGATCGCGACTTCCGCGGGGGCGTGGAGACCTTCAAGCGCCTGGTGGGCGAGCTGGGCATCCCGATCATCGCCAAGGAGACCGGGTGCGGGATCGCCCCGCAGACGGCGCGCCAGCTCGCGGAGGCCGGGGTGTCCTGGGTGGACGTGTCCGGGGCCGGGGGCACCACCTGGGTCGGCGTCGAGGCGCTGCGCGCGAAGCCGGGGCGACGCGAGGTCGGGGAGGACTACTGGGAGTGGGGCGTGCCGACAGCGGCCTCGGTGCTCTTCGCGCGGCGGGAGGGGCTCCAGGTGATCGCCTCCGGGGGGCTGCGCAACAGCTACGAGTGCGCGCGGGCGCTGGCGCTCGGAGCGTCGCTCTGCTCCATGGCGCTCCCCTTCCTCCGGGCCGTGCAGGAGAGCCCCGAGGCGGCGGAGGCCTTCGCGACGCGCCTCATCGACGGCCTCCAGGTGGCGATGACGCTCACAGGCTCTCGCACGCTGGCCGATCTCCAGCGCGCGCCGCGCCTCCACGGCCCCAACCTCCGCCGCTGGGAGGAGCTGGAGTAGATGGGGGTCCAGGGGTCGCGACCCCTGGC
>CAUJGC010000260.1 GCA_963169075.1 Myxococcota bacterium | reverse complement strand
GGCGACCCACCCCCTCCCCCCCGGCGCGGCGCTGACCCTCCTGCCGCCTCCTGGGGCCTCTCCGGCCCTCCCCGACCTCATCGCCGCCGAGGCCGCCGCCCTCCCCCTCCCCGTGCCCCCGGCCCAGGCGTCCCTCCTCCTCATCGCCCACGGCACCACCCGCACCGCCCGCTCCGCCGACGCCGCCCACCGCGCCCTCGCTGCCCTCCAATCCCGAGGCGCCTGGCGCGCCGTCGCCCTCGCCTTCCTCGATCAGCCCCCGACCCCCGCCGAGGCCCTGGCGCACCTCCCCCCCGGTCACGTCGCCGTCCTGCCCCTCCTCACCTCCCGCGGCCCCCACACCCGCCAGGATCTCCCGCGCCTCCTCGGCCTCCCCGAAGGCGCCGAGGGCGGCCCCTGGGCGGCGCCACCCCACCACCACCTCACCCTCGGGCCGCCGCTCGGAGAGGCGGCGGGGCTGGCGGCGCTGGTGGTCCCGTCGTGAGGGCAACCCCCCCGGCCCCGTAAGCTCCTGCATCGCTTCGCTCGCAGGAGCAACGGGGCCGGTCCCCGCCGTGAGGGCAACCCCCCCGGCCCCGTAAGCTCCTGTTCGCTGCGCTCTCAGGAGCAACGGGGCCGGTCCCCCCCGTGACGGGGGGACACCGACGGGTCGCTGGCGAGCGAGCGCAGCGAGCGAGGTCGTTCGCAGCGGCGGTGTCCCCCCGTCACGGGGGGGACCGGGGGCGTTCGTCCAATCCCGCAGGGTTGGACGTTACGCCCCCGGGGGGGGTGCCGTCACGGGGGGGACCGGGGCCGGTGCGGTCAGTAGCGGTAGTGCTCCGCCTTGAAGGGGCCTTCGACAGGGACGCCGATGTAATCGGCCTGCTTGTCGGAGAGGGTGGTGAGGGTGGCGCCGAAGTGGGCGAGGTGGAGGGCGGCGACCTTCTCGTCGAGGGCCTTGGGGAGGGTGATGACGGAGGTGCCGTAGGACTCGGCGTTGGCGTGGAGGTCGAGCTGGGCGAGGGTCTGGTTGGTGAAGGAGGCGGACATGACGAAGCTGGGGTGGCCGGTGGCGCAGCCCAGGTTCACGAGGCGCCCCTCGGCCAGGATGATGATGGAGTGGGTGGGGAAGCGCCACTCGTGGACGCCTTCCTTGATGGTGATCTTCTCGACGCCGCCCTGGGCGCGGAGGGCCTCCAGGCCGGCCATGTCGATCTCGTTGTCGAAGTGGCCGATGTTGCAGACGATGGCGTTGTGCTTCATCCGCTTCATGTGGTCGAGGGTGATGACGTTGAAGTTGCCGGTGGCGGTGACGTAGATGTCGAAGCCGGTGTCGAGGGCCTGCTCCAGGGTGACGACGTCGAGGCCGTGCATGCAGGCCTGGAGGGCGCAGATGGGGTCGATCTCGGTGACGGCGACGCGGGCGGCCTGGCCGCGGAGGGACTGGACGGAGCCCTTGCCGACGTCTCCGAAGCCGCAGACCAGGGCGCGCTTCCCGCTGAGCATGACGTCGGTGGCGCGCATGATGGCGTCCACGAGGGAGTGACGGCAGCCGTAGAGGTTGTCGAACTTGCTCTTGGTGACGGAGTCGTTGACGTTGATGGCGGGGAAGAGGAGCGTCCCCGCGTCGCGCATCTGGTAGAGGCGGTGGACGCCGGTGGTGGTCTCCTCGGAGACGCCGCGGACGGCCTGGGCGATGGGGGCCCAGAAGGTGGTGCCGCGCTCGGCCTGGACGGCGCGGAGCAGCTCCAGGACGACCTGCCACTCGGCGGAGGCGTCGGCGTCGGCCTGGGGGACGGCGCCGGCCTGGTCGTACTCGACGCCCTTGTGGATGAGGAGGGTGGCGTCGCCGCCGTCGTCCACGATGAGGTTGGGGCCCTGGCCGTCGGGCCAGATCATGGCCTGGAGGGTGCACCACCAGTACTCGGCCAGGGTCTCGCCCTTCCAGGCGTAGACGGGGACGCCAGCGGGGGCGTCGGGGGTGCCGTTGGGGCCGACGACGACGGCGGCGGCGGCGTGATCCTGGGTCGAGAAGATGTTGCAGGAGACCCAGCGGACGTCGGCGCCCAGCTCGACGAGGGTCTCGATGAGGACGGCGGTCTGGATGGTCATGTGGACGGAGCCGTGGATGCGGGCGCCTTCGTGGGGGCGCTGTCCGGCGAACTCGGCGCGGAGGGCGGCGAGGCCGGGCATCTCGTGGAGGGCCAGCTCGATCTCCTTGCGGCCGAAGCGGACCTGCTCGGGGTCGAGGGAGCGCACCTTGTGGGGGAGGTTGGCGAAGAGGGGCTCCCCGGTGTCGAGGAAGAGGGCGGAGGTGGTGTCAGCAAAGGCAACGCTCATGATATCGCTCCGTGGGGGCGGGAGGGGAGGCGGGAGGAAGCTCGCCGCCGAGGGGTAGATGCACGTCAGGCCCTGCGCGGCGCTGACGTTCTATCGAATCAGGCGATGCGCCGCAAGCCTTTGGGGGTGCTCGACAAGCCATCTGTGCAGTGTTAGAGAGGGTGGGGCCGTGGGCCAGGGTGGGCCGCGGGGTGTGTCAGGGAGGCGTGAGCGATGAGCGAGCAGGGACGAGAGACGGTGCTGCGGGGGGTGCGGACCCACAACCTCAAGGGGGTGTCGGCGCGCTTCCCGCATCGGCGGCTGACGGTCGTCTCGGGGGTGTCGGGGTCGGGGAAGTCGTCGCTGGCGTTCGACACGCTCTATGCGGAGGGGCAGCGTCGCTTCGTGGAGTCGCTCTCGACGTATGCGCGTCAGTTCCTCCAGCGGATGGAGCGTCCGCCGGTGGAGCAGGTGACGGACATCCAGCCTGCGGTGGCGCTCCAGCAGAAGAACAGCGTCAAGAACGCGCGCTCGACGGTGGCGACGCTGACGGAGCTGAGCGATCACCTCCACCTGATCTACACGCACATCGGGGTGACGCGGTGCACGCGGTGCGGGGAGGTGGTGCGCCGGGAGTCGGCGGCGACGGTGGCGGAGCGTCTGGAGCAGGTGGCGGCGGGGTCGCGGCTCTACTTCGTGGCGGAGGTCCCGGTGCTGGAGATCGAGACGCCCCAGCAGGTCCTGGAGGCGCTGGTGGCGGAGGGGTATCGCCGCCTCTGGCTGGATGGCGCGGCGGTGTTGATGGAGGAGGTGGCGCCGGAGCGGCTCCTGCGGGCGCAGGCGTTCGAGGTGGTGGTGGATCGCCAGAAGGCGCAGCCGGGCGGCGATCCGCTGCGGCTGCGCGAGGCGATCGAGCAGGCGTTCCGGCTGGGGCGCGAGCGGCTGACGATCCATGTGGAGTCGCCCGCCGGGGGGGAGGCGCTGGTCTTCGACAAGGCGTTCCGCTGCAACGCGTGCCGGACGCCGCAGGTGGAGCCGATCCCGCAGCTCTTCTCCTCGAACAGCCCGCTGGGGGCGTGCGAGGCGTGCTCGGGGTTCGGGCGGGTGGCGGGGGTGGATCTGGACAAGGTGATCCCGAACCCGGAGCTGACGCTGGAGGGCGGGGCGGTGTCGGTCTGGGAGACGGAGGGGAAGCTGCCGTGGAAGCGCAAGCTCCTCAAGAAGGCGATGGAGCGGGGCTACGCCATCGACATCCCCTACCGGGCGCTGCCGGAGGAGGCGCGGCGCTTCGTAGTGGAGGGCGGCAAGGGGTTCGGCGGGGTGGAGGGGTTCTTCGCGACCCTGGAGGAGAAGCGCTTCAAGCCGAGCCACCGCATCCTGCTGGCGCGCTACCGGGGCTACACCCCGTGCAAGGCCTGCGGCGGGAGCCGCTTGAGCCCGGCGGCGCGGGCGGTGAGCGTGGACGGTCGGACGATCGACCAGCTCCTCGGGATGACGGTGCGGGAGGCGGCGGCCTACTTCGACGCGGCGCCGCCGCGCTGGCCCGCGCGGGATCGCGCCCGGGTGGAGCCGCTCCTGGAGGAGATCCAGAGCCGCCTGCGCTACCTGATGACGGTGGGGCTGGGCTACCTGAGCCTGGGGAGGCCGTCGCGGACGCTCTCGGGCGGAGAGGTGCAGCGGATCCACCTGACCTCCTCGCTGGGGCGGATGCTGACGGACACGCTCTACGTGCTGGACGAGCCGACGGCGGGGCTCCACCCGCGGGACTCGCTGCGCCTCCTGAGCGTGCTGCACGCGCTGCGGGACATCGGCAACACGGTGGTGGTGGTGGAGCACGATCCGGACATCATCCAGGGGGCGGATCACGTCATCGAGCTGGGGCCCTGCGGCGGCGAGCGCGGGGGGCGGATCGTGTTTGAGGGCGATGTGGAGTCGCTCAAGGCGGCGGACACCCCGACAGGGGACGCGTTTCAGCGCCGCGTGCTCACCGCGCCGCCGGGCCGGGTCGGCCAGGGCTCGCTGCTTGGGGAGGGGCCGCAGCGCTGGCTGCGCGTGGTGGGCGCGCGGGAGAACAACCTCCAGGGGGTGACGGCGGCGTTCCCGCTGGGGCGGCTGACCTGCGTCACCGGGGTGTCGGGCTCGGGGAAGTCCACCCTGGTCCACGCCTGCCTCTACGAGGGCTGGCGCCGCCTCCAGGGGATCGGCGGCGCCGAGGCGGGGCGCTTCGAGGCGCTGGAGGGCACCGAGGAGGTCTCGGAGCTGGTGCTGATGGGGCAGGGCGGCCTGGGGCGCTCCAAGCGGAGCACCGTGGCGAGCTATACGAAGGCCTGGGACGGCATCCGCAAGCTCTACGGCGAGAGCCAGGGGGCGGCGCGGCTGGGCCTCGGGCCGGGGCACTTCTCCTTCAACACGCCAGGGGGGCGGTGCGAGCGGTGCGAAGGCACCGGCACGGTCCTGGTCGAGATGCACTTCATGGCGGATCTGGAGATCGTGTGTGAGGATTGCGAGGGGCGGCGCTTCACCGAGCGGGTGCTCTCGGTGAAGGTGCGGGGGCGGACGATCCACGACGTGCTCCAGCTCACGGTGGAGGAGGCGCTCCAGGCGTTTGAGGGCCGGGCGATCCAGAGCCGGCTCAAGCCGCTGGTGGAGGTGGGCCTTGGGTATCTGCGCCTTGGGCAGACGACCAACACGCTCTCGGGCGGCGAGGCGCAGCGCTTGATGCTGGCGAGCTACGTGGGCAAGGGGCAGGTGAAGGCGCGGGAGGGGGTGGCCTTCCTCTTTGACGAGCCCACCATCGGCCTGCACCTCCAGGACGTGGAGGTGCTGGTGCGGGCGCTGCGCAAGGTGGTGGACGCCGGTCACACGGTGATCGTCGTCGAGCACAACACCGACCTCATCGCCCAGGCGGACTGGGTGATCGACATGGGGCCCGAGGGCGGCGACGGCGGCGGGACGGTGGTGGTGGCCGGTCCGCCCGCGGCGGTGGCTGCCCACCCGACCAGCCACACGGGCCGCTTCCTGGCGGAGCTGCTACCCGGCGGGGTCGGCTGAGGGAGCCAGGGCCTCGGCCCAGGCGACGACCTCGTCGCCCTTGGCGTCCTTGCCGTTGATGTAGAAGCCCATCGCGGCGGCGGCGAGGTCTTCGGAGGCGCCGACGCGGTCGCCCTGGGCCATGCGGGCGGCGGCGCGGGTGATGAGGATGAAGGGCTCATAGACCAGGCGCCCGTCCCGGACGATCTCCCGCAGCAGCTCGGAGCAGATCGCCCCCGCCCCCAGCCCTCGCCCCGCGCCCGCCAGGGTCTCGGCCATGTGGAGGCGCGTCATCACCGCCGCCGCCGCCTTCCCGTGACGCTCAAAGAGGGCGACGGCCTCCTCCAGCGCGTCCATCGCCTCCTCGCTGCGCCCGTCCGCGAGGCCCACATAGCGCCCCAGGCGCCCCAGCTCCCGCGCCAGGATGAGATCGTCCGTGTCCCCCTCGCACGCGCACCGCGCCACGCGCTGCCGCGCGACCTCGACATCCCGCCAGGCCTGCGCCTCGGCGGCGGCGCGTGTGGCCTCATCGCGCGCACGCTCGCGCAGCGTCTCATCTCGCCAGGTCTCGACCCGCATCACGTCCTCCCAGGCATCCCCCGGTCCTCCGCGGACCTCCCGGCCACTCTAGACCACTCCCGCGTCGTTTGCACGTCGTCTCCTCCGGGCTGCTCTGCTGTGGAGCACTGTGTTCCATGACTGTACATCGACCCAGCAGGTGTTATGTTGTGCAGGCGCTTGAGGCGGACATGTCTTCCGTGAGCGCAGGAGGGTGTCGTCGCCGGGGGTCTCCGTCCCCCAGCAGGGTTTCGGTCGGCTCAGGCGCCTCACAGCGTCCTCGCCGCCACTGCCCCTGACTCCACCCCCGGGACGTTGGGAGCCCCCGAGGCTCCGCCCCTCCTGCGCTCACTGAAGGCGACCCGCGCCACCTCCCAGGGACGGGAGAAGACGCGATGTCACCTCCAAAGCGCTGCTCACAGAGCGCGCGACCCCCTGCTTCAGCGATCCATCCAACCCGACAGGATCGCTGAAGCTTTTTCTTGGCCCCTGAACCCCGCTCCCCCGCGCCCCAAGTCCGTCGGGTGCACGCCCGAGGTGGTCTGGAGGCGCCGGATCGCCGTCAGGTGCCCGCTCCAAGGCGCTTCGTGTCACAAGATCCCGCCCGGGTGCATGCTGGATGGCGCCTCGGGTCATGGCATCGGGGCCGGGTGCTCGCCAGCTGGCGCTTCGGCGCGCCAGCGCGGCGTCAGGTGGTCACCGGAGGTCGATTCTTGAGCGGAGAACGACCTTTTGGGCAGGTTTTTGCAGAGGGGCCGGTGACCCCCCCGGCCCCGTAAGCTCCTGCATCGCACAGCGAACAGGAGCAACGGTGCCGGTCCCCCCGTGACGGCAACCCCCCCGGCCCCGTAAGCTCCTGCATCGCTGCGCTCGCAGGAGCAACGGTGCCGGTCCCCCCCGTGACGGGGGGACACCGACGGGTCGTCGCTTCGCTCCCCGCTCCCTGCGGTCGCCCGCGGCCCCAGGGCCGCGCCCCCCCGCCTCAACCCGCCCCCAGCGACCCGTCGGTGCCCCCCCGTCACGGGGGGGGCCGGGGGCGTTCGTCCAATCCCGGAGGGTTGGACGTTACGCCCCCGGGGGGGTTGCCGTCACGGGGGGGGCCGGGGGCGTTCGGCCCATCCCGCGGGGGTGGACGTTACGCCCCCGGGGGGGGTGCCTCCGGGCTCTCCAGGAGCTGGCGGCGCCGCGGGAG
>CAUJGC010000259.1 GCA_963169075.1 Myxococcota bacterium | reverse complement strand
TGCACAGGGAGGCCGAGCTGGCGGGCGGCCTCGGCGGTGATCTGGCCGATGCAGGCGACGGTGGCGCGGGCGGCGACGCGGCGCAGCTCCTCCTCACCGAGCATCGCCGCCAGGTGCCGGACGGAGGACGGGGACGCGAAGGTCAGCGTGTCGATCCGCCCCTCCCGGAGCTGGCGGAGGGCGTCGGGATCGGGGCGGTTGGGCGCAGCGGTGCGGTAGGCGGTGACGACCTCGACGGTGGCGCCTGCGTCGCGGAGCATCCGGGTGAGAGCGTCGCGCCCCTGGGCGGCCTGGGGGAGCAGGACGCGACGACCGGAGATCCCGCGCGCGATGAGGTCCGCGGCGAGCTGATCGGAGACGTGCTCGTCGGGGATGAGGTCGGCGCGGAGGCCGTGGGCCTCCAGCGCGCGGGCGGTGCCGGTGCCGACGCAGCCGATCCGGGCCGCGCCGAAGGCGCGGGCGTCGAGCCCCTGGGCGTGGAGCGCCGCGAAGAGCGCGGCGACGGCGTTGGCGCTCCCCAGCACCACCCAGTCGAACGTCCCCAGACGGCAGGCGGCCTCCTGAAGCGGGCGCGGATCGAGGGGGGGCTGGATCTCCAGCGTGGGGAGGGTGACAGGCTCGGCGCCCAGCTCCAGGAGGGCCCGCTCCATGGAGGGGGCGGCGTCGGCGGCGCGGGTCACGAGGACACGCCGCCCCGCCAGCGGGCGGCGCTCGAACCACGCGATGCGCTCCCGCAGCGCCACCACCTGACCCACCACGACCACCGCAGGCGGCTTGATCCCCTCGCGCTCGACGGCGTCGGCGGCCTCGGCCAGCGGCGCGACCAGCGTGCGCTGCTCGGCGCGGGTGCCCTGCTGGATGACCGCCGTGGGCACCTCGGGCGGGGCGCCGGCCTCGATCAAGAAGTCCAGGTTGCGGCGCAGGTGCTTCATCCCCATCAGGATGACCACCGTGCCCCCCCGGGCCGCCAGCCCCGCCAGGGCGATCCAGTCGGTGCGCCCCTCCGGGCGGCTGGGATCTTCGTGGCCGGTGACCACGGCCATCGCGGTGTTGTGATCCCGATGCGTCACCGGGATGCCCGCGTAGGCCGGCACCGCCACCGCCGAGGACACCCCCGGCACCACCTCGAAGGCCACCCCGGCGGCTGCCAGCTCCTCGGCCTCCTCGCCGCCGCGCCCGAAGACGAAGGGGTCGCCGCCTTTGAGGCGGACGACCTCCAGCCCGCGGCGGGCGCGCTCGATCAGCACCTCGTGGATGCGCTCCTGGCGGGCCGAGGCGCCCTTGTGGGCGCCTGTCTTCCCGACGTAGATCCGCTCAGCGTGGGGCGGCACCTGGCGCAGGAGCGATTTTTCGGCCAGGTAGTCGTAGACCACGACGTCGCAGCGCGCCAGCAGCTCGGCGGCGCGCACGGTCAGGAGCCCCGGATCGCCGGGGCCGGCGCCCACGAGGTAGACTCGACCGGCGCGCCGCGCTGCGTCAGCCATCCACGCCTCCCAGCGCCGCCAGGATCTCGGCGCCGCCCTCCCGGAGCAGGCGCTCGGCCAGCATCACGCCCAGGGCGCGGGGATCGCTGCCGCGAGGGGCCTCACCTTGGGCCTCCACGAGCTGCTTCCCGTCGGGGGTCCCGAGGCGGGCGGTCAGGGTGAGCACCTCCCCCTCGAAGCGGCCATAGCACGCGATGGGGAGGTGGCAGCCCCCCTCCAGGCGCTCCAGCACGCCGCGCTCGGCGGCGACGCAGGCCTCGGTGTCGGGGTGGCGGAGCGGCTCCAGCAGCGCGCGGGTGCGCGCGTCGGCCAGGCGGATCTCCAGCCCCAGCGCGCCCTGCCCGATGGCGGGCAGGAAGCGGGGCGGGAGGAGCGGCGTGGTGATGCGATCGGCCCACCCCAGGCGGGTCATGCCGGAGACCGCGAGGAGGATCGCGTCGAGGCCGCCCTCACCCTCGGCCAGCTTGCGGAGGCGGGTGTCTACGTTGCCGCGCAGCGGCACGATCTTCAGATCCGGGCGCGCCGCCAGGAGCTGGAACTGGCGACGCAGCGCCCCGGTCCCGATCACCGCCCCCTCCGGCAGCGCGTCCAGCCCCTCCCCCGAGCGCGTGATCAGCGCGTCGAAGGCCGAGGCCCGCTCCAGCATCGCCGCCAGCCCGAGCCCCTCCGGGAACTCCGCCGGCACGTCCTTCATCGAGTGGACCGCCAGATCGACGCGCTCCTCCAGGAGCGCCTCCTCGATCTCCTTCACGAAGAGCCCCTTGCCCCCCACCTCCCGCAGCGGGCGATCCTGGATCTGATCCCCCGAGGTCTTGATGATGGTCAGCTCCACCTCCAGCCCCGGCCACGCCGCCCGCAGCGTGTCCGCCACATGGTTCGCCTGCCAGAGCGCCAGCTGGGAGCCGCGCGTTCCAATGATAATTTGATTTCTTTCCATGTATATTCCAGTGTATTTAGTTCTACATCAGAGGCGGAGCCGCGGCGCAGGCGGCGCGGGCGCCCCTTCGGCGGCGGGCGCCTCGGCGGGCGCCTCGGCGGAGGGCTGGGGGAGGTGGAGATCGAAGAGATCCCGGACCAGCTCCAGGGCCTCGGGGGGGGCGCCCTCCTGGGCGTAGCGCTTGAGGGCCACCGAGGGCGGGTGGAGGAGCTTGTTGGTGAGGGCGTTGGCCAGGGCCTCGACGACGCGGCGATCGTGCTCGTCGAGGTGCTGGAGCTTGCGGAGGGCGCGCTCGACCTCCTGGGCCCGGACGGCGTGGAAGCGCTCCCGGAGCGCGACGACCGTCGGCACCACGTCGGCCTCCCCGATCCACTGGACGAAGCGCTCGACCTCCTCGGTGACGATGCGCTGGGCGCGCTCGGCCTCGCGGCGGCGCTCGGCCACGTTGTCCGCGACGACCTGCTGGAGATCGTCCACGTCGTAGAGGTAGACGTTGTCCAGCTCGCCGCAGCCCGGCTCGATGTCGCGCGGCACCGCGATGTCGATCAGGAAGATCGGGCGCTGCTTGCGCGCCCGCATGATCGTCTGGAGGTGGCGGCGGCGCAAAAGCGCCCGCGGCGAGCCCGTGGAGGTGATCACGATGTCCGCCACCTCCAGCAGGTGCGGCAGCTCCTCCAGCGGATGCGCCACGCCCTGAAGCGCGTCCGCCAGCGCCTGCGCCCGCTCCAGCGAGCGGTTCGCGATCGTCAGCTCCGTCGTCCCGGCGTCCTTCAGATGCCTCGCCGCCAGCTCCGCCATCTCGCCGGCCCCCACCAGCAGCACCTGGCGCCCCTTGAGCGAGCCGAAGATCCGCTCCGCGAGCTGCGCGGCGACATACGCCACCGAGATCCCCCCCTCACCGATCTGCGTCTCGGTGCGGACCCGCTTGGCAGCCGAGAAGGCGCGGTGCATCGCCCGGTTGAGGCGCGGCCCCACCGCCCCCACCTCCGCAGCCGCCGCGTAGGCCGTCTTGAGCTGCCCCAGGATCTGCGGCTCACCCAACACCATGCTGTCCAGGCTGGAGGCCACGCGGAAGAGGTGGCCGATGGCGTCCACACCCCAGAGCTTGTAGAGGTGACGCTCAAAGTCCACCTCGGCGCCGGGGCCCAGCTCGCAGATCTCCCGGAGAGCGTCGGCGGTGGCCTGCCAGGCAGCCTGACGATCGGCGGCGGTGATGTAGAGCTCGACGCGGTTGCAGGTGGAGAGGATCACCGCCTCCTCGACGGCCTCCTGGCCCCGGAGGCGCTGGAGGACCGCCTCCAGGCGCGGGCCGTTGAGGGCCAGGCGCTCGCGGACCGCCAGCGGCGCGGTGCGGTGATTGACCCCAAAGAGTGCGTACTCCATCCCGTGCATCCTGATCCTCACCCGAGGTCCACGCCCCAGGCGCGCAGCGCGTAGGTGGACAGCACCGCCGCCGTCCCCACCAGCCCTGCGAGGGTGAGGGTCGCCGCGCGGCGCCCCCTCCAGCCGGTGGTGACGCGCGACTGGAGGAGAGCGGCATAGATCAACCAGGAGACGACCGCAAAGAGATATTGCAGCTCCAGCGTCGCCCCGCCCTCGTGCTCCCAGGCCCAGAGGCTCCCCAGGCCGATGGCGCCGGTGTAGATCGGGAAGCCGATGGCGATCAGGCGGTAGCCCAGCCGATCCAGCACGTCCACGCTGGGCAGCCGCTCGAAGAGCCCGCCGAAGCGCTTGCGCTTGAGCGCACGCTCCTGGAGCAGATAGGCCACCGCGGCCAGCGCCGCGAGGAAGAAGAGCCCGGAGCCGATGAGCGCCGAGATGATGTGGATGACCAGGAGCGGCCCCTGAAGCTCACGATCCACCGCGAAGCCCGGCTCCGCGATCACCGAGAGCGCCTGGAGGAGCACCACCAGCGGCAGCACAAACGACCCCAGCGAGCGGAGCTTGTAGGCGGCGTGCGCCACCACGAAGCCCCCACCCACCACCCACGCCACCAGGCTCAGGCCGCGCTGGATGGTCGCCAGCGAGGCCACGCCGTCGCTCCACGCCCACCCCCCCAGCGCCGCCAGGTGAACCGCCAGCCCCACCCCGAGGGTGATCAGCGCCGGGCGGCTCCAGGCGCGCCGCTCCCCAAGCACGACCCCCAGGTAGAGGGCCGCCGAGACGGCGTAGACGAGCGCAGCCAGGAGCGGGAGGACGATCTGCACGCGAGGGCTCCACACAAGGCCTGCGCGACCGGCACAGGCGAGGCGGATCTACTTTGACCACCTCGCCGCGCGTTGACAAGGGTTGACGACGCAGCCCGGCGGCTCACCAGGTCTTGCGCAGGTAGGCGATGATGTCTTCAGACTCGTAGAGGGCCACGTCGTGGTTGGGATCGACCAGGTAGGGCACCTGCATCTTGCCGCCCCGCGCCACCAGCGCCGGACGACGCGCCCCGCCCTTCCCCACGTTGTGGACGAGCACCGGCAGATCGAGGGCGTTGAGCACCTCCCGGACCTTCCGGCAGTAGGGGGACGCCTCGAAGTTGTACAGCTCCAGGAGCTGCGCCGGGCTGGGGCGGGTCGCCGGGGCGGTCACGCTGCGCCCCCTGGGACGGATCAGCCCCGCGACGGCGGCGCCAGCCGTGTTGACCGGCGCGAAGGCCGCCGCCACCCGGCTCCGGGGGCGCGGGCCGTAGGTCGCGTGGAGGTGATCGATGATGTCCTCCGACTCGTAGAGCGTGAGGTCGGCGTTCGGGTCGATCAGCAGCGGAAAGAGCGCCTTGCCGCCACGCTCCACGGCCTGCTGGCGGTGCCGCGAGCCCTTGGCGCAGGGGTAGGAGATGTAGTCCAGATCCAGCTCCGTCAGCGTCTCCCGCACCTTCCGACAGAAGGGGCAACCCTCCATCTCGTAGAGCTCCAGCGGCTTCGCTGGCGGGGTGGACGGCGTCGAGCGCGCGAAGAGGCCGCGTCCGCCGCGCGCGACGGAGACGGTGAAGGCATGAAGATCGTTCAGCGAGGCCATCGGGTTCCTTGGAGAGCGCGCGGGGCGTTGCCCCGCAGGGTGGGTCGTGGTAACGTGCCGCGCCATCGCGGAGGGCAAGTGTGTCCTCCATTCGTCAGGAGTTGTCCATATGGCCTCGGGCTTCGAGCTGCGCACCTTCAGCTACATTGACATCCTCCAACCCCAGACGACGGGCTTCTTGCAGACCGTCGCCAGCGGCTACCAGCCGCTGGAGGGCATGGCGTGCCTCTACGTCGAGGTCGCGCCGGGCATGGCGATCAACCAGGTCACCGACATCTGCCTCAAGCAGACCTCGGTGCAGCCGGGCTTCATGATCGTCGAGCGCTCTTACGGGATGCTGGAGGTCCATCACTTCGATCAAGGGCAGGTCCGCGAGGCGGGCGCGCGCATCCTGGACTACTTCGGCCTCCGCGAGGAGGACCGCCTGCGTCCTGTGGCGCTGACCTCCGAGATCATTACAGGCATCGAGGGCCACCAGGCCATGCTCGTCAACCGGATGCGCCACGGCGATCTGATCAGCGAGAACCAGACCCTCTACATCCTCGAATGCCACCCCGCCGCCTACGCCGCCATCGCCTGCAACGAGGCCGAAAAAGCCGCCAACATCTCCGTCCTGGAGATGGCCGCCATGGGCGCCTACGGACGCCTCTACCTCGGCGGCGACGAGGCCAACATCAAAGAGGCCGAGCGCGCCGTCCTCGCCGCCCTCAAGAGCATCTCCGGGCGCGAGAACAAGGCCGTCTCCGAGTGAGTCGGGGGGCTGGGGTCCGCGACCCCAGACCCCCACTACCCCAGCAGGCTCTTCATCAACGCCCCCGCCTTGTTGAGCGTCTCCTGCCACTCCATCGCGGGCTCCGAGTCCGCCACGATCCCCGCCCCCGCCTGCACCCGCACCTCGCCGCCCTCCACGTGGACGGTGCGGATGGTGATGCAGAGGTCCATGTCGCCGTCCAGATCCACATAGCCCACCGCCCCGCCGTAGGTGCCGCGCGGCGCAGGCTCCAGCGCGTCGATGATCTCCATCGCCCGCACCTTCGGGGCCCCGCTGAGGGTGCCCGCCGGGAAGGCGCTGCCGACCACATCGGCCCAGCCCAGCTCAGGGCGCAGCCGCGCCCGGACGTGGCTGACGATGTGCATGACGTGGCTGTAGCGCTCGATCACCAGACGCTCGGCTACCTCGACGCTGCCGGGCTGGGCGACCCGACCCAGATCGTTGCGCCCCAGATCCACCAGCATGATGTGCTCGGCGATCTCCTTGGGGTCCGCCAGCAGCTCCGCCGCCAGCGCCGCGTCCTCCGCCTCGTCCCGCCCCCGGGGCCGCGTGCCCGCGATGGGGCGCACCTCGATCCGCTCGCCGGTCTTCCGCACCAGGACCTCGGGGGAGGAGCCCACCAGCTGCGCGTCGCCCAGCTCCAGCAGGAAGAGGTAAGGCGAAGGGTTCACCAGCCGGAGGTGCCGATAGAGGCGGAGCACGTCGCCGCCGTGCCGATTGTCCGGCGTCCACGGCATCGAGAGGCGCTGGCTCAAGACCACCTGGATGATGTCACCCGCCCGGATGTACTCGCGGGCCTGCTCGACAGCGGCCTCGAAGCCCGCCCGGGGGAGCGTCGTCTGCACCTCGGGGGGGAGCGCGGTCAGGCGCCCGCGGGACGCCTCCACCTCCTCCAGCGAGAGCGCAGGCGGCAGCGTGCTGCAATGAGGGTCCAGGATGCGCGCCTGCGCCTGATCCAGCCAGGCCTGCCCCAGCGCCGACGCGTCCACGCCCGCCGCTGACGCCGCCTCCGGCGTCACCGCCGCCGTCAGGTGCAGGCGCTGCTTGAGGAGATCAAAGCGGACCAGCACCTGGGGGATCGTGAAGCGGAAGAGCTCCTGCGACGGGTCCAGCCGACCCAGGCGCGGCTCGAAGAGCCGCGCGGCGTCCCAGCCGATCCAGCCCACCGCGCCCTCGCTCAGACGCCCCTGCGAGGGGCCTCGCGACGCGCCCAGCGCACGCAGCGCCGCCGCCATGACGTGCAGCGGCGTCTCCCCCGCAGGCACCGGCAGCGCCCGCGGCGGCGCCGGCGGGAGGCTGATCTCCACCCGGTCGGCGTAGCCCCGGAAGGTCACCACCTCCCCCTGGCCGACGAACGAGTAGCGCGCCCAGCGCTCCCCGCCCTCCAGCGACTCCAGGAGGAAGCTCGGCCCGGGGAGGCCCCGGAGGCGGTCGTAGAGGACCAGCGGCGTGAGGGTGTCGAGCACCCCCTCCCGCCGGGTGAGGGTGAGGCTCGGGAGATCCATCATGGGTCGAGGTCAGCCGCGTGGGAGGGGGAAGTCATCCAGCCCCTCGGTGTCATCCCCGAGGAACTTCTTGAGCTTACGCAGGACGCGCGCCTCCAGCTGCCGGGCGCGCTCGCGGCTCACCCCGAAGAGATCCCCGATCTGCTGCAGCGTCAGCGGCGAGTCCACGATGAGCCGCTTGTGCCAGATCTCCTTGTCGCGGCCGTCGAGGGTGTTCTCGAAGTCCTTGAGCTTCTTGGAGATCTGACGACTCAGCTCCTTGCGCGCGATCACGTCGTCGATGTCGGCGGTCTTGGAGGGGATGATGTCCATCAGCGTGCCGCGCTCGCCCTCGACCAGCGGGGCGTCCAGCGAGGTCTCGCGGCCCGACATCCGGGCCTCCATCTCCAGCACGTCCTGCTCGCGGACGTTGAGCGTCTTGGCCAGGAGCGCCGGGGTCGGCTTGAAGCCCATGCGCTCCAGCCGATCCTTCTCCTTCTTGAGGTTGTAGAAGAGCTTGCGCTGGGCCTGGGTGGTGCCGATCTTGACCAGCTTGTAGTTATCCATCAAATACTTGAGGATATACGCGCGGATCCACCACTGGGCGTAGGACGAGAGGCGGATGCCCTTGTCCGGGTCGAACTTGCGGACCGCCTGGAGGAGCCCCACGTTGCCCTCCTGGATGAGATCCAGCAGGCTCAGCCACGTGGACTGGTACTCCAGCGCGATCTTGACCACGAGGCGCAGGTTGCTGGTCACCAGGTGGAGCCCAGCCTCGGCGCTCTCGGTGTCGCGGTACTTCACGGCCAGATCGTGCTCCTCCTCCTTGGTGAGGATGGGGTAGCGGCGGATCTCAGCCAGGTAGCGCTTGATGGGGTCGTTGACCATGGCGCGGGTCTCCGCGTCGCTGCGCGCCACTGCGCGCTGCGTCGCCTCTTCGAGATCCGTCGTCTCCAGGTCGGAGCCCTCATCGTGGTCTTTGGGGGCGTCTTCGCTCGTCATCCGGGAGTCCCTCCAACTCCTGCACTCGGTCCATGCAAGGCCATAGCACGGCGCGTCGCAGAAGTACAGCACCCGCGTCGCGCGCGACGCGCCTTGACAGGTGCCCTCGCGTGCCTACCATCGCCCACCGCCTTGACGGGATCGGCAGCGCAGGACGCCGCCGCGCCATCGTCCCTGACCACCACCCGGCCTCCCCAGGAGGCCTTGACCCCTTCGATGACGGCCCGCATGGATAAGCCCGACTATTATGAGGTCCTCGGCGTCTCCCGCGACGCAGACGAGCGCGCGCTGAAGAAGGCCTACCGCGCCCTCGCCATGCAGTATCACCCCGATCGAAACCCGGGTGACACCGAGGCAGAGGACAAGTTCAAGATGGCCTCGGAGGCCTACGAGGTGCTCCGCGATCCGGAGAAGCGTCGCCTCTACGACACCTACGGCCACGCTGGGGTCAACAACACTGGCTTCTCGGGCTTCTCGGGGGTCGATGACATCTTCAGCCAGTTCGGGGACATCTTTGGAGATCTCTTCGGCTTCGGGGGGCGCGGGCGCGGCGGCGCGCAGCGCGGCAGCGATCTCCGCTACGACATGGAGCTGACCTTCGCGGAGGCGGCGCAGGGGCTCAAGCGGACCATCCAGGTGCCGCGCTCGGTGCGCTGCGACACCTGCGACGGCTCGGGGGCGGAGGCGGGCAGCAAGCCGGAGACGTGCTCGATGTGCCGCGGCCGCGGCCAGGTGCACCACCAGCAGGGCTTCTTCACCCTCGCCACGACCTGCCCGCGCTGCCGGGGTCGCGGCACGACCATCGCCAAGCCCTGCAAGACCTGCGACGGCCAGGGCCAGAAGCGGGTCGAGCGCGAGGTCAGCGTCCGCATCCCGCCGGGCGTGGACACGGGGATGAAGCTGCGGCTGCGCGGCGAGGGCGATCTGGGGCCGGGCGGCCACCCGGGCGACCTCTACGTCTTCCTGGTGGTGAAGGAGCACCCGGAGTTCCAGCGTGACGGCCAGGATCTCCACATCCTCCGCGAGGTGGACTTTGCCCGCGCGGCGCTGGGCGGCCAGGTCACGATCCCGACGCTGGAGGACGACACGACGGTGAACATCCCGCCGGGCACCCAGCCGGGCGACCGCATCACCCTCCGCGGCAAGGGGATGCCCAACCCCAACCACGCCGAGTCCCGAGGCGACATCATCGTCCACGTCAAGGTCACCATCCCCAAGCGCCTCTCTCAGGAGCAGCGCGAGGCGCTGGAGCGCTACGCCGAGGTCACCGCGGCGTCATAAGATGGGGGTCTGGGGGAGCTTCCCCCAGCCGCCGGAGGCTCCCGAAAAACCCTCGCCAAGAAAACAAAAATCAACATAAATTATATATAATTTATGTTGATTTTTGTTTTCTTGAGGGTCGGGCTGCCTCCGGCGGCTGGGGGTCAGCGACCCCCAGACCCCCGTTCTCTCTACCTCAGCTCCCCCAGGCGCTCGGCGGCCCAGGCGCGGTCGGCGGGGTTATCCGCCAGGGGGAGGTAGCGCTGGAGGGCGTCGGCGGCGTCGCGTCGCATCCCGCGGTGGAAGGCGAAGCGCCCAAAGGCGAGGAGGGCCTCAGGCGGGGGCTGGGGCACGGCGAGCGCGGCGCGGTACAGCTCCAGGGCGTGCGTGGGGTCGCGGTGGCGGTGGTAGTCTGCGAGGGCGGCCAGGAGGCGAGGATCATCCCCCAGGAGATCCCGCGCGCGGCGGAGGTGCTGCCCGCCCCGGGCCTCGCCCAGCGCGGACTTGTGGAGCCTCCCGAGCCAGTAGTGGAGGGTGCCTGCGGCCTCGCGGTCGTTGCGCTCGTCGAGGAGGGTGAGGCGGCGCTCGAAGTCCTTGGCGCCTCGGGCGAGGTGGCGGGCCTGGAGCCAGGCCCGCCCGAGCATGTCGATGGCGCGGGTGTCGGCGGGGTGTTGGTCCAGCCAGCGCTGGAGATCGGCGGCGGCCTTGAGGGGGGCGCCCTGCTTCAGCTCGACCTCGGGGGCGACGAGGTGGAGGGACGCCAGGTCGGGGCGTCCCCGGGTCGCGGCGCGGGCGTGGGGGATCGCAGCGGGCGCGCGGCGGGTGTGGAGGAGGAGCGCGGCCATGATGCGGTGCCCTTCGGTGCTCTCGGGGGAGGACTCCAGGATGCGAGCGGCCCAGCGCTCGGCGTCTTCGTAGGCCTCGCGCTCCAGCGCGTAGGCGGCCAGGTCGATGAGATCGTTGAGGGCGGTGGGCTCGCTCTGGGCGGCGCGCTCGGCGTAGGCGCGGGCGGCGTCCGGGTCGGGGTGGACCCGGGCGGCGAGGGCGGGGGAGAGGGCTGGGGCCGCCTGGAGGATGGCGCGGAGGGCGTCGGGGCGATCGGCGCCCCGGAGGGCCAGGAGGCGGGTGCGCACCTCGAAGCGGGTGAGCTGGGGGTCTTCGCCCTGCGACGGCGGCGCCCAGGGGCCCAGGATCGCGAGGGCTGCGGCGTCGCGCCCCTGGTAGAGATCGATGGCGGCGGAGGCCACCAGGGCGCCCCGGTGGTCCTTGAGGCGCTCGGCGTGGCGGCGCACGTCGTCCACCCGGCCCTCGTGGAGGTGGAGCTGGAGGGCGATGACCCGCGCGGCGGGGGCGCGGACGGGATCGCGGAGGAGGAGGGCCAGGAGCGCCCGCGCCTCCTCAAAGCGCCCCAGCTCCGCCAGGAGGGCGGCGCGGAGGAGGGCCTCCTCGGCGCGGGCGTTGACCCACTCGCGCAGCTCGGCCTCGTGGGCGGGGGGCTCGGGGAGGAAGCGGAGGGCCATGTCGGGGCGCCCGGCGTCGCGGAAGCCCTCGCTGGAGAGGCGCTGGTGGGCGGCGCGCAGGGGGGCGGCGGCGCGGGCGGGGTCGATGGCCTCCAGGTGGGGCGTGGCCTCCTCGACGCGGCCCGCGCGCAGCAGCTCGCGGGCGGCCAGGAGGTGGAGCGTGGGGTGGGGGGCGGGGTCGCGGAGGGAGGCCAGCTCGCCCTGCCCGGTGATCAGCGCGGTCCAGACCGGGAAGCGGCGGTCCCCCTGGACCGCCTGGAGGGCCGCCTGCGGCGCTTCGGGCGCCGGGGTGGGGCGACCGGAGAGGGCCTCCTCCAGCCGCGGCAGCGCCGCGGCGCCCAGCGCCACCACCGGGTGCTCCGGCGAGAGCCCGGCGAGCTGGTCGAGGGCGACGCGGAGCCCCTCGGGATCGCCCTGGCGCACGCGCAGCTCCGCCAGCGACACCGCGCCAGGAGCGAAGCCGTAGGAGGCGGCGCGCTCGTAGGCCAGCGCGGCGCGGGCGGGCTCGGCGGCCCGGAGGTGGAACTCCCCCTCCAGCCACGAGGACATCCCCTGCGGCAGATCCGGGCACGCCGGCTCGGCGTCCCGCAGCGCCTGGAGGCGCTGCGCGGCCGCGTCGCCCTGGTTCGCCTGGAGGGCGTCGAGGGTCTGCGCGGCCAGGTACCAGGCGGCCAGCCGGGGCTCCGGCGCCGCAGGATCGGCGGCGGCCGCCGGGGCGCCCTCCCCGGCCTGAAGGTAGCCGCGCAGCGCCCGCGTCCACCGCAGCCGCGCGGCGACGCCCGCGGCGCCGGGATCGCGCTGGAGGGCCTCCGCGAGCTGGGCCTCCGCCTGGAGGATCTCCTCCAGCACGAAGCGCTCGGCGTTGGCGTCGGAGGTCTCGACGGCGGAGCGCTTCTCCGCGATGACCTCCGAGCGGTAGAGGAAGACCGCCAGCGCCGCCCCGGCCAGCGCGATCAGGAGCAGGAGCCACACCAGGCGGCGGCGCACCAGCCCGCCCCGCGCCGGCGTCGCAGGCTCCGGGCGCCAGGTCGCCTCACCGGCCCCGCGGGCCGCGGGCGTCTCCTCCAGCGCCCGCAGGGCGTCCATGTCGGGGACCTCCTCCAGCGAGGCCGCCGCGCGGGCGCGCGCAGGCGGCGCGTCGACGCCTGCGCGGTCCGCCCGCCAGCCCTCGCCGGGAGGCGGCTCGTCGGGGCGGCGGTCGCGGCGCTGCTGGCGCTCCAGGAGGAAGGGGTGGGCTGGGAGGTTGGGATCGACGGGCGGCGTCGGCGGCGCCGGACGACGCGGCGTCGGCGGCTCGCTCAGGGCGTCGGGGATCGGGTCCTCAAAGCGATCCTCCCCGCCCCGCGCCAGGCCCCCCTTCAGCGGCAGCAGCGCGCCATCCCCGAGCCACGCCGGCGAGCCCCAGGCGGCGCCAGGGGTCGGCAGCGCCGGAGGCGGCGCCGGGCCGGGGCTCGCCGCAGGCAGCGCGTGCAGGCTGCCCAGCGTCGGGCTACCCCCGCTGGCCTGCGCGACCGCCGCGAGCGGCGCCCCGCCCCAGGCCAGCGCCGGGGTCAGCTCCGCGAGGTCGGGCACCGCCTGCGGCGGCATCAGCGCGGGCTCGGGCTCCGGCTCGGGCTCTGGCGCCGCCACCTCCACCTGCGCCGCGCTCACACGCTGCACCAGGACGCTCCACTCCTCCCAAGGCAGCCCCCGCGCCAGCGCCGACTCCCGCCGCGCCCGATCCAGCCGCTTGATGAAGCGCTGCCGACCGTTGCGCTGGAGGCGCTGGAAGATCCACGCGTACACCCCCTCCGGGTCCGGGCACACGTCCACGACGTTGACCAGATCCTCCTCCAGACCGGTCGAGGGCACCTCGTCGCAGTAGAGATCGATCAGCCAACGAAAGGCCTCCGTGCGCTCCGGGAAGCGCTTGAGCCCCTCGATGAGGGTGATGACGGCTTTAACGACGTCTTTGGCTGCGTAATAGGACCGCGCCCGGCTGACAAACGGCATCCCTGCCTCCCCGTGGGGACCGCCGCGCCAACTCCATGGCGGAGGCGCGTCGCGCCCCGGGGTCCCCGTCTACACCTCACCGCGCGCGGGGCGCGCTCCCTGGAGGCGCCCCGCGCGGCTTCACTTCACCCGCGTCGCCGCCTGCTTCGCCTGCGTGACCCAGTTGGTGACGTTCTCCACCGTCGGGTTGATCTCGGTGATCTTCGACGCCTTGTTGGCCGCCACGATCTTCTTGAGCAGGTCCTCGGGCTTCCGCTTGGCCAGATCGTCCACGTTGGTGACCCCCGCCCCCTGGAGCAGCTTCACCGCCTTCGGACCCACGCCCTTGATCTGGAGCAGCTCGCACTCCTTCGCCACCTCCAGCACCCGACCCTCCTCCAGCTGGAGCTGCGTCGCGATCTTCGTGCGCCCCTCCGGCGTCGCCGCCGCCGTCAGGAAGTGCTCGGTCGTCTGAATCCCCGTGTCGCGCAGCGAGATGATCTGCTCCTTGGAGAAGTAGGTCACATCCGTCAGATAGTAGTGGCTCGCCTGGGCGCTGGAGGCCACCCCGAGCGTCAACGCGCCAAGAACGAGGAGAGCCGGGAGCCAGGGAGAGAGACGCTTGAGGAGAGACATGGACACCACCTGAGCTTCGCGCGTGACGCGCGGGACCACGGGACAGCGCGCGCGAGGTTAGCCGCTTCACGGCACAAGCACAAGCACCGCTCCGCCCATTTTCTTGACATCGCCTCCCCAATGCAAGGCCCATCTACTTGTTGCCGTCACAGCGCTTCTCTCCTACACTCTCACCGACACCTTCAGCGCGAAGGAGGCCGCTCCGCCCCCTCGCCGCGGGGCCCCCCCGGGGGGGGGGGGGGGGGGGCGGGGGGC
>CAUJGC010000258.1 GCA_963169075.1 Myxococcota bacterium | reverse complement strand
GGGGCGGCGACGGCGGCGAGCCGCCGGGCGTAGCCCTCCTCGCTGGTGGCGGGGAGGTGGATGGCGAGGGGGCGGCCAGGGGCGTGGCGGGGGGGGAGGACGAGGTGGGCGCGGGCGGTGCGGGCCTCGGGGGGGAGGCGCTGGGGGTGGGCGGTGCTCTCGAAGCGCAGCTCGTGGGTGACGAGGCCGTCGGGCCGTGCGGCGGCGGCCCAGCGGAGGTGCGGCGGGGGCGGGGTGTGGGTCTGGAAGAGGTCGCCGGAGGTCTCGGCGTGGAGGTCGCGCTCCTCGCCCCAGCCCAGGGGGAAGACGCGCTGTCGGGTGAGGGCGGCGTAGAGGTGGTCGAGGGGGGCTGCGGGGGGCATGGGACCTCCGGTGCTCGTAGGAGAGGTTGTAGCGTCGGGCGGGTGTGGCGTCCAGAGGGGGCGTCCGCTTTGCGCTCCGGGGCGAGTCCAGGGTATGGATGGCGAGGAGCTGGAGCAGAGCGGAGGAGGTGGTCGTGGATTACGCGTCGTTTCGTCTCTTTGAGCGCCCCGGGCGCTGGGTGGGGGCGCTTGGGGTCATGCTGGTGGTGCTGGTGGGGAGCTTCCTGTGGGAGCTGCCCGTCTCGGACCCGGACCTGAGCCTGACGGTGGTGTGGCCGGAGCGCCTCAGCCGCTCGACGGACGCGGCGCTCATCGTCGTGGCCGTCGAGGAGGACTGGAGCATCCCTCGCCGCCCCCTGAAGGGGGCGACGATGCGGCTCTTCCAGGTGGACCGCGGCCCCGACGAGCACGACAGCGCCGCCGAGTTCATCGTAGACGGTCGGCTGCGCTTGATCTCGGAGGGGGTGGCGGACGACGCGGGGCAGGTGTCGCTGCGCCTGCCTCACGTCGAGGCGCTGGCGGAGGGCCAGGCGGCCAGCCCGGAGGCGCTGGGGATGCTCCCCGGACAGGGGGTGGAGCTGGTGGTGGAGGTGGAGCATCAGGGGCGCGTCGAGTGGACGCAGCGGACCTTCGGTCCGCCGCCGGGGGCGGCGATGGCGATCAGCGTGGACCGGCCGCTCTACCAGCCGGGGCAGACGGTGAAGGCGCGGCTCCTGATGGTGGACCCGGACACGGGGCGCCCGGAGGGCGGGGGGCAGGCGCGGTGGGAGGTGCGCGATCCGCGCGGGAACCTGATCCTGCGTCGGGACGCGCCGGTGAGCGCGTCGGGGATCGCGTCGGTGGAGGTGCCGCTGAGCCCGGACGGCGCGCAGGGGGTGTATACGATCCATGCAGCGGCAGGCGAGGTGTCCGCGACGCGGACGGTGGAGGTGCAGCCCTTCCAGCTCCCCCGCTACAAGGTCACCGTGAAGCCCGACGCGGAGGCCGTGGAGGGCGGCGAGACGCTGACGGGCGTGGTGGAGGCGATCACCACCTGGGGTGATCCGGTGGAGGGGGCGGAGGCGGAGGTGGTGCTGCGCTTCCCGCGCGAGGGGGCGAGCGGCGAGGAGCGGGTGAAGGGGGTGACGGACGCGGCGGGGCGGCTGGCGTGGAGCCTGAAGGTGCCGCCGGACGCGTCGGCGGGGCGCGTCGAGATCGTGGGCCTGGTGAGCAGCGAGTCGGGACGGGCCGAGCGCGGGGTGGGCGCGGCGCGGATCGGCGGCGGCGCCGTGGGGGTGGAGCTGCTGCCGCTGGGCGGCGGCGGGCTCTGGCGCCAGCATCAGGTCAACGAGGGGGTGCTGATCGTGAGCGACAGCGCGGGGCGCCCCGTCGCCGGGGCGCAGGTCGTGCTCTGGCTGCCGGAGGCGCAGGAGGAGGCGCGGGTGGCGCTCCAGACCGACGCGGCGGGGCGGGCGACCTTCACCTGGACGCCGGCCCACTTCGGGCAGCAGGCGCGGATGGAGATCACGCTGCCCGGCGGCGCGCTGGTCAAGCGCCGCCTGACGCCGCCGGTGGGCGGCGGGACGCTGGCGCTGGAGCTGGGCTCGCCGCGGGCGCAGGTGGGGGAGCCGCTGCGCTTCGTGCTGCGGGGGATGCACGAGGACGTGACGGTCGTGGCGACGAACCGCCGCTACCCGGTGGGCGGCGTGCGCGTGCCCTACGCCCAGCGCGCCGAGCAGGAGGTGAGCCTGGTGCTGGACGGCCGGGCGCGGGGGCTGACGGTGCTGACGGTGCTGGGCGCCTCGGGGAGCGCGGAGGTGACGGCGCCGGTCTGGGTGGCCCAGGAGGGCGGCGACGCGGTGGAGCTGACGCTGGACCGCGAGGAGGTGCGCCCCGGCGAGTCCGCGGCGCTGGCGCTGGCGTTCCCGCCGCTGGAGGGGCAGGCCAGCGAGGTCACCTTCGGCGTCGTGGGGGTGGATGAGGCGCTCTACGCGCTGCGCGAGCGGACGGATCAGCCCCTCTCGATCCTCCTGCGCCACGATCCCGAGCAGGTGGAGGCGGCGGCGTTCGCGCTGGCGGAGAGCCAGCGCCCCGTCGATCCCCAGGACGCTCTGGGGCGCCGCGTCCAGGCGGCGCGCTTCCAGCAGACCCTCGCGTCGTCGCTGGGGGGCGGCGCCTGGGGGTACTCGGGCTACGGCTCCTCGCAGCTCTCCGAGGAGGTCGGGCGGCTGCGCCGGGTGCCGTGGGCGCGGGGCTGGGCGTTCCTCCTGGCGGCGCTGGCGGCGGGCCTGACCTACGTCGGGCTCCGGGCGACCTGGCGGCCGCTGGGGCGCAGCGACTTCTCGGTGAAGCGGGTCTTCGCCTTCCTGGGGGTCGCGGCGGCGGGGCTGGTGCTCATGGCGCTGGCGGTGGCGGTGTCGCCGGAGTACGCCTCCGGGGCGCTGACGGTGTGGGGGGTGGTGCTGGTGTGCTGGCTGATCGCCGCCGCGCGGCGGCGCAGCGAGCTGCCCCTCTCCCTCTGGGAGTGGTGTACGCTGGGGCTGCTGATCGTGCAGCTGGGGCTCCTGGTGACGCTGGCGGCCAACGACGGCTCCCGCGGCGTCCTGAGCGGCCCGGTGGGGGTGATCCTGGTGATCGTCGGCTACGGCGTGCCGCTCCTGCTGCTCCTGGTGGAGGTGGCGCTCTGGGGCATGATGCTGACGGCGCGGCGGCTCTACAAGGGCGGGCTGGGGCTGGCCTCGGTGGTGGGGGTGCTGCTTGGGCTGGTGCTGGGGTCGGTGTTCGCGATCAGCGGGCGAGGCTACCGGAGCTACGACGGCGGCTTCGCGAAGTACGCCGAGGAGGCGCCGACGATGGCCGCCTCCCCCGCCCCGATGGCGCAGCGCTTCCGTGGCGAGGAGGGGCTGCTGGGGGACGTGGAGGCCGAGGAGCAGGAGCCCGGCAACGCCCCTGCCAAGCCGCCTGCTGACAGCGACGCCGCCGGGCCCCGGGTGCGGAGCTACTTCCCCGAGACGATGCTCTGGCTCCCCGAGGTGCGCGGCGACGCCCAGGGCGTCGCGCGGCTGGACCTCCAGGCGCCGGACTCGATCACGACCTGGCGCCTGAACGCGACGGCGAACACGTCGGACGGGCGCTTCGGGGAGGGCCAGGCGGGGCTGCGCGTGGTGCAGCCCTTCGTGGTGCAGCTGGAGCTGCCCACCCACATGACCCAGGACGACACGCTGGAGGTGCCCGTGGTGCTCATCAACCGCGGCGACGCGGCGGTGACGCCCCGGCTGGAGGTCGAGGCCACCGGCGGCCTCCGCCTCCTCGGGGGGCTCCCCCCCGAGCTGGAGGTGGCCCCCGGCGAGCAGCAGGTCCTCCGCCTGAGCGTCGCCGCCGAGCTTCCCGGCGAGGGACGCCTGACGGTGAAGGCGACGCTGCCGGGGCGCGTGGGGGACGCGGTGCAGCGCGCCGTGTCCATCGCCCCCAACGGGCGCCTCATCACCCGCTCCCGCTCCGGCATCATCGGGGAGGGCTGGAAGGCGGAGCTGGAGGTGCCCGGCGTCGCCCTGCCCGGCGCCTCGTCCTCCCGGGTCCACGTCTACCCCAGCGTGGTGGCGGACGCCCTGGACGGCCTGGAGGGGATGCTGCGGATGCCCAACGGCTGCTTTGAGCAGAGCGCCTCCGCCACCGTCCCCAACGCCCTCATCCTCCAGACCCTCCGCGAGACCCCCGCCGACCGCTGGCCCGGCGGCGCGGAGGTCCACGCCAAAGCCCTGGAGGACGCCGAGGAGCGCATCGCCCTGGGCTACCAGAAGCTCCTGGCCTACCAGCGCGGCGACGGCGGCTTCGGCCTCTACCCCGAGTCCACGGAGTCCGACCTCATGCTGACCGCCTACGGCATCATGCAGCTCACCACCCTCCGCGAGGTCATCGCCGTGGACGACGAGGTGATCCGCCGCGCCGCCAACTACCTCCGCGTCCACCAGAACGAGTCCGGCTCCTGGCCCGCCTACGCAGGGCGCGTCGGCGGCGGCGAGTGGCGCGGCAGCCAGGACCCCGGCCAGGTGCGCTCCACCGCCTTCATCGCCTGGGCGATCCTCCTCACCCCCGACGCCCCCCAGCACGCCGAGCCCCTCAAGCGCGCCATGGACCACCTGGTCGCCCACCTCGACGCCCTCGACAGCCCCGACGCCCTCGCCTGGGCCGCCAACGCCCTCCTCGCCGCCAAGCGCCAGGATGACGCTGACCGCGCCCTCACCCGCCTCGCCGGTATGGCGAAGCGCGACGGCGACCTCGTCTACTGGCCCGCCCGCTGGAACACCTGGATGGGCGGCTGGGGGCGCTACGCCGATCTGGAGCTGACCGCCCTCACCACCTACGCCCTCCTCAGCGCCGAGCGCGAGCCCGAGCTGCTCTCCGGCGCCCTCCGCTACCTCGCCACCTCACGCTCCCCCTGGGGCGGCTGGGGCACCACCCAGTCCACCGCCTGGACCCTCCGCACCCTCGCCAGGCTCCGCAGCGCCAAGGACGCCCCCGTCAACCTCACCTTCACCCTCGACGGCCTCCCCCTCCAGGAGGACCGCCCCGGCGCCGACGCCCAGGCCGGCACCCTCCGCGTCGAGCCCGGCGACGTCCTCATGCACACCCTCCGCCCCGCCCGCCCCGTCCTGCCCGGACCCCACACCCTCCAGGTCACCTCCTCCGCGCGCTCCGCCTCCATGACCCAGGCCAGCGTCACCTACGCCGTCCCCTGGGCCTCCCCCCTGGCCCAGGTCCCCGACGAGCGCCTCAAGCTCACCGCCCGACCCCAGACCCCCTCCACGCCCCGCGGACGCGACCTCTGGATCGAGGTCACCGCCCGCAACCCCCTCGCAGACCCCCTCGCCGCCACCATCGTCGAGCTGCCTCGCCCCCCCGGCGCCTGGGTCGATCCCCAACCCTTCGACCTCATGCGCCAGCAAGGCGGCATCGACCGCTTCGAGATCCTCCCCACCCACATCCGCCTCTACCTCAGCGGCTTCCAACCCGAGTCCGCCCGCACCTTCCGCTACGCCGTCCGCCCCCTCATGCGCGGACACTTCGCCCTCCCACCCGCCCGCGCCTACGCCTTCTACGTCCCCGACCCCATCTCGGAGGTCCCCGGCGGGCGCGTGATCGTGGAGTGAGCCCCGGCAACCCCCCCGGGGCCGTAACGTCCAGGCTATCGCCTGGACGAACGGCCCCGGTCCCCCCCGTGACGGGGGGACACCGACCTCCCTCGCTTTGCTCGCTCGCCACCCCCTCGCTCGCTTTGCTCGCTCGCCACCCCCTCGCTCGCTCGCCCCCTGCGACCCGTGGGTGCCCCCCCGTCAGGGGGGGGCCGGGGGCGTTCGTCCCATCCCGGAGGGTTGGACGTTACGCCCCCGGGGGGGTCAGTTGCCCAGCAGCCGCGCCCGGCGCTTGGTGCCGCCCAGGTCGGGGGTCTTCAGGTCGGGGTCTTTGAGCTTGAACTCGGGGTCGTCGAGCTTGGTGGGGTCGCCCTTCTGGGTGGGCGGGTCGGCGGGGGCGCTGTCGGCCTTCTCCTCCTCCATCTTGTCGGGCTCGGGCGCCTCCTCCATCTTGTCGCCCTCGCCGTCGGCCTTCTCCTCCATCTTGTCGCCTTCGCCCTCGGGGGCCATCTTGTCGCCTTCGCCCTCGGCCTTCTCCTCCATCTTATCGCCTTCGCCCTCGGCCTTCTCCTCCATCTTGTCGCCTTCGGGCTCCTCCATCTTGTCGCCTTCGGGCTTCTCCTCCTCCGTCTTGTCGCCCTCGGCCTTGTCGCCTTCGCCGCCTTCGGGCGTCTCGGCTTCGGCGGGGGTGGCCTCGGCGTTGCCGAGCAGCTCCTGGATCTTGCCGCAGGCGGGCAGGGTGGCGATGAGGGCGAGGAAGAGGGCCAGGATCGTAAGGCGTCGCATGGTGCGGACTCCAGATGAGGTGAGGTTCAGCAGGACCGGCGGTCCCCCGCGTGATGACCGCGAGCGGCTGGGCTTCCGGACATGCCGTAGAGTGGCACAAGACAGCCCCCAAGTCATCCGTTGCTGCCCCTTCGACCTACGCCAGCACGCGCGCAGGATGCCCCCCCCACCCGGTCCCCACCGCCCCGGCATGAAAAAATAGGCCTTCAACCCTCTCTCGACCTCCCCCGGAGGGTTTAGAGAGGGTGTTGTACCCTCATCCAGGAGACAATAAACCGCTGGAGTCGGCCTGTAGCGATCATTTGAGAACGAAAAATGCCCCCGACAGGCCTACCCCCAAAGCCTGAGAGACAATGCACAGGTCGAACAGGGTCATCTGCAAGCAGGTGGAGACAATACACGGCAACGGAGCCGGTCCCCCCCGTGACGGCA
>CAUJGC010000257.1 GCA_963169075.1 Myxococcota bacterium | reverse complement strand
AGGGGAAGCTCCCCTGGACCCCACGCTATCGGAGCCAAGAACGACAAAGCCCCGGCGCGTCACCACGCCAGGGCCCGTCTCGACACGTCAGGGCGACGCTCAGATGGCGACAACCCACACGACCACGTCAGCCACCACGTCGGCGTGGAGCTTGATCATGACCTTGTAGATGCCCAGCTCGCGCAGCGGGTTGTCCAGGATGACCTTCTTGGGGTCCACCTGGTGCCCCGCCTCAGCCAGCGCGGTCGTGATGTCGCGCTTGGTGATCGAGCCGTAGAGCTTGTCGTTCTCGCCCGCCTTGCGGGGGAGGATGACCGAGACGCCGGCGATCGCCTGCTGAAGCTCCACCGCCGCAGCGCGGAGCTTCTCCTTGCGGGTCTCGATCACGCGGCGCTGATGCTCGAAGTGCGCCTTGTTGCCCTTGGAGGCGCGCAGCGCAAGCTTCTGCGGGATCAGGTAGTTACGGGCGTAGCCCGGCTTCACCACGACGACATCACCCATGTCGCCGAGGTGCGGCACGTCTTCAATGAGGATGATCTCCATTTTTACACCATCGAGCCAGGGCGGCGCTCAAGGCCGCGACCTTTGAGTGGGGGCGTCCGGGGGGTCCGGTCGTCTCAGTTCGCGTCGTCGTCGTTGAACATGCGGCGAGAGGTCGGGATCACCGGCGCGTGCGGCTGCGCCTTGCGCGCCTCGGGCTCCACGTCGTCCGCGATCTTGACCGTGATGAACTTGAGGACCGGCTCCATGAGCCGGAAGTTACGGGTCAGCTCCGGCACCAGATCGGCGCCGCCGAGGTACTGGATGTAGTGGTAGTTGGCCTTGGTGTGCTTCTTCTGCGCCGAACGGTCGCGGATGGTGTAGGCCAGCTTGCGCTTGCCCCAGCTGTCCCAGCGCAGGAGGTCCCCGCCGTACTCGTTGAGGACGCCCTCGATGCGGTCGCGGACCGCCTGGGTGATCTCGTCGGTGGCGTCGGGGCGCAGGACGATGATCGACTCGTACTCACGCTTGAGCTCTGCCATGATTCGCTTCTCCATTCTGCCCCAAAGGGGGGGCAGCCATCCCTGTGGTTCTCCCAGGCGCGTCGCCGCGTCCTGAGGGGAGCCGTAGCTCCCGGGCTGTCTCTCCCGACGCTGTGGGGGTCAACCGGCTCAAGCCGGAGCGCCAGGGCCTCCGCGAGCCGGAGGTGCAGGGCGGAGAAGCTACACCTGCCCGCAAGAAAAAGCAAGGCCGGAGCCAACGGCTCCGGCCTTTGAGGGCCGCTGCCCTCAACGCATCACGGGTTCGGAGCCGCCGCCGAGGCCGGCGCCTCGCCGGCCGAAGCCGGCGCAGCCGCCGCCGAGGTCGGCGCAGCCGCCGAGGCCGGCGCAGCCGCCGAGGCCGGGGCCTCCACCGCCGCCGAGGCCGGCGCCGCAGGCTCCGCCGAGGCCGGCGCCGCCGTGGCCGCCGCCGCCGGGGTCGCCGGCGCCGTCACCGCCGCCGGGGCCGCGTCCGCGCTGTGGTCCTGCATGCCGACCAGCACCGGCGCGAGCACCAGCGCCACGACCGACATGAGCTTCACCAGGATGTTGAGGGCCGGGCCCGCCGTGTCCTTGAATGGATCGCCCACGGTGTCGCCGTTGACCGCCGCCTTGTGGGCCTCCGAGCCCTTGCCGCCGTGGGCGCCGCCCTCGATGTACTTCTTGGCGTTGTCCCAGGCGCCGCCCGCGTTCGACATGAAGATCGCCATGAGGACGCCCGAAGCCGTCACGCCCGCCAGCATACCGCCCAGCGCCGCGCCCGTCGGGTCCAGCAGGCCGCCGACCACCGGCGCAACCACCGCCATGACGCCCGGGATGATCATCTCCTTGATGGCCGCCGAGGTCGAGATCGCCACGCACTTGGCGTACTCCGGCTTGCCCGTGCCCTCCAGGATGCCCGGGATCTCGCGGAACTGACGACGGACCTCCTCGATCATCGAGCCCGCCGCGCGACCCACCGCCTTCATCGCCATCGACGAGAAGAGGAAGGGCAGCATCGCGCCCACGAACACGCCCACGATGACCTTGGGCTGGGTGAGGTCGATGAAGGAGAGGTTCACCTGGGTCCGGTAGGCCGCAAAGAGCGCCAGCGCCGTCAGCGCCGCCGAGCCGATCGCGAAGCCCTTGCCGATCGCCGCCGTCGTGTTACCCACCGCGTCCAGCTTGTCCGTGCGGCCGCGCACCTCCTTGGGAAGCTCCGACATCTCCGCCACGCCGCCCGCGTTGTCCGCGATGGGGCCGTAGGCGTCCACCGCCAGCTGGATGCCCGTCGTCGCCAGCATGCCCAGCGCCGAGAGCGCCACGCCGTAGAGGTCCGCGAAGGTGTAGGCCGCGATGATCGCGCCGCAGATCAGGAAGATCGGGATCGCCGTGGACTGCATGCCCACCGCCAGCCCCGAGATGATGTTCGTCGCCGTCCCCGTCACCGAGTCCTTCGCGATCTCCTTCACCGGGCCGTAGTCGCCGCTGGTGTAGTACTCGGTCACGAAGCCGATGAGCGAGCCCGAGATCAGGCCCGCGATGGTCGCGATGAAGACGCCCGTCGGGGTGAAGGTCTGATCCCCGATCACGATGTCACCCGGCAGGAGGTTCGTCACCAGGAAGTAGGTGACCGCCGCCATGATCACCGCCGCCGAGATCGTGCCGATGTGCAGCGCCTTGCCCGGGTTGCCGCCCTCGGAGGTGCGCACGAAGAAGGTGCAGATGATCGAGACCACGATGCCCACCGCCGCGATGATCATCGGGAGGTAGACCGCCGAGAGCGCCTTGTCCAGCGGCTGGCCGCCGATCAGGTAGTAGCCCGTCCAGACCGCGCCCAGCACCATCGCGCCGACGATGGAGCCGACGTAGGACTCGAAGAGATCCGCGCCCATGCCCGCCACGTCACCGACGTTGTCACCGACGTTGTCCGCGATGGTCGCCGGGTTGCGGGGGTCGTCCTCGGGGATCCCCGCCTCGACCTTGCCCACCAGGTCCGCGCCCACGTCCGCCGCCTTCGTGTAGATGCCGCCGCCCACGCGCGCAAAGAGCGCGATGGAGGAGGCCCCCAGCGAGAAGCCCGCGATGATGTTCAGGATCCGGTCCACCACCAGCAGGTCGCCAGGGTTCACGTCCGGGTTCGCGTTGATCGCGTTGATCAGCTCCACGCTCTTGCCCGTCTTCTTGAGCAGGAGCGGGATGTCGGCGGCCGCAAAGCCGTCCGCCGAGAACATCTGGTTGTAGAGGAGCACCAGGCCGCCCAGGCCCAGGAGCCCCAGGCCGACCACGCACATCCCCATCACCGCGCCGCCGGAGAAGGCGACCTGGAGGGCGTCGGAGAGGCCCTTACGCGCCGCGTTGGCCGTCCGGGTGTTGGCCGCGGTGGCGACGCGCATCCCGAAGTAACCCGCCAGCCCCGAGCAGACCGCGCCCGTCACGAACGAGAGCGCGATCAGCGGGCTCGACATCGGGTCGTTCAGGTTGACGAAGGCCAGCAGGCCCGCCACCGCGACCACGAAGATCGCCAGGATCTTGTACTCCTGCGCCAGGAACGCCATCGCGCCCTCGCGGATCGCCTGGCCGATCTCCTTCATCTTGTCTGTGCCTGGATCCTGTCCGTTGATCCAGGTCGCCTTCCAGAAGGCGTAGAGCAGCGCCAGCACACCTGCGGCTGGTACTGCGTAGAGCAGGGTCTTGATGTCCATGATACCTCGCTTTCGTCTGTTGAGAGGTGAGAGGGCTGCTCAGGGTTGAGAGTTCGCCAGCGCGGGCAGCGGCCCGCTGAAGCGGCTCTGGGTCGCCGTCAAGCCGTCGCTGAGGAGCGCGGTGAGAGCGTCGCAGGTGCGATCAAGCACGTCGGGGAGAAACGGTGTGTCCTCCTCGCTGAAGCGCTTGAGCACCCAGTCCTTGACGTCGCCGCGGGCGGGACGCCCGACGCCGATCCGGACCCGGTAGTAGTCCTTGGTCCCGATCAGCTCGTCGATGTTGCGGAGGCCGTTGTGGCCCCCGTGGCCGCCGCCGCGCTTGAAGCGCAGGACCCCGAAGTTGAGATCGATGTCGTCGTGGAGCACGACCAGCTCTCCCGCACCCACCCCGTAGAAGGCCATCGCGCGGCTCACCGACTGCCCCGAGAGGTTCATAAAGGTCTGGGGCAGGAGGAGCACCGCGCTCTGCGCGCCGAGGTTCCCCGTCCCGAGCTTCGCGTTGAACTTCTCGCGGGAGAGATCCACGCCGAGGCGCGCCGCCAGGCGCTCCGCGACCATGAAGCCGATGTTGTGCCGCGTGTCGGCGTACTTGGGGCCTGGGTTGCCGAGGCCGACGATCATGACCCGGCTCCCGCCGGGGACGTCCTGGCCGCGCTTGTCGGGTGCCATCGCGCGCTCCTGTCAAGCAAACGCCGCGGCCTGAAGCTCCAGGCCGCGGCGCGCTGCATCGTGCGCCGCGCCTGGGATCAGGCCTCGGCGTCCTCCGAGAGGGTGACGCCGCGGGGCAGGGTCACCGTCGCGAGGGCGTAGTTGGAGTCGTAGATCACCTCGACGCCCTCGGGCGGGACGATGTCCGCCACGCGGAGGATGCCGTTGACCCGCAGGCCCGAGATGTCCGCCACGATGGCGACGGGGATGTCGGCCGCCTTGGCGCGGATGATGAGGTCGCGGCGCACCTGGCGGAGACGACCGCCCTGACGGACGCCGACGGGGCGACCGTCGAGCTGGAGCGGGACGCGGGTGGTGAAGACGCGCGACGGGTCGATCTCGAGGAAGTCGATGTGCGTGATCTCGCGGCGGAGCGGATCGCGCTGGTACTCCTTCATCATGACCACGGGCTGCTTCTCCACGCCCTCGATCTGGAGGGAGAAGCGGGCGTTGGTGCCGTACTCGCCGGAGAGGCGCGCCGTCAGCTCCTTGAGGTCCACCGCGACGTGCAGCGGCTCCTTGCCCTGGCTGTAGATGACCGCCGGGATCTGCCCCTGGAAGCGGAGCTGGCGGCTGGGGCCCTTGCCGAACTCCGTGCGGACGGTCGCGGCGAGCGGGGTGGTGGTCTCCATGAGAACTCCTTGCAACATGCTGCTCTCGCCCACTCCGCAACCAGCCTCAGGAGCCGTACGCGGCGAAGGCGCCATGGGATGCGTGCCAAAGCGGCGCGAGAGCGGGGGCAACCGGCTCAACAGCTGCCTGGGCTCAACCCAGGCCAACGCCGACCCACACGGCCTCCGCGCCATCGTCATCGAGGCGTCACGCACGCGGCGACGCCAAGCGAAGCGAAAGCGTTTAGCACGGCCATGCAGGGGATGCAAGCCGTTGCCGCTTCGGAGGCCGGATCAGACCGTGGTGAACATCGAGGAGAGGGAGCGCAGCCCGTGGACGCGCTCGATCCCCTCCCCGAGGATGCGATCCACGCTGACGACCTTGATGCGGTCGCTCTGGAGCATGGCCGGGCGCGGCTCGATGGAGTCCGTCACCACCACGCTCCGCAGCGTTGACGCGTGGATCCTGCTGAGGGCCTCGCCGCTGAAGACCGCGTGGGTCGCCACCGCGTGCACCTCCACCGCGCCTTGCTCCATGATGGCGCTGGCGGCCTTGATCAGCGTCCCGGCGGTGTCGATCATGTCGTCGATGATGACGGCGGTGCGCCCCTTGACGTCCCCGATGAGGTTCATGACCTCGGCCTCGTTGG
This sequence comes from Myxococcota bacterium, assembly GCA_963169075.1. GTDB lineage: Bacteria > Myxococcota_A > Bradymonadia > Bradymonadales > CAUJGC01. Next base: position 6,074 of record CAUJGC010000257.1, on the reverse strand, counting down.
GCTTGGCGCGGCGCTTGTCGATGATCGCCAGCGGGGCGTTGAAGCGCTGCGAGTAGGTCCGGGCGCGCTCCACGCCGCCCGCGTCAGGGGAGACGATGACCAGCTCCGCCGAGGCCGCGCGCTGGATCTCGGCCACCGCGTCCAGGAGCACGGGCTTGGCGTAGAGGTGGTCGAAGGGGATCGAGAAGAAGCCCTGGATCTGACCCGCGTGGAGATCCATGGCGATCACGCGGTTGGCCCCGGAGGCCGTGACGAGATCCGCGACGAGCTTCGCCGTGATCGGGGTCCGGGGCCGCGTCTGGCGGTCCTGGCGGGCGTAGCCGTAGTAGGGCACCAGCGCGGTGATCTGCCCCGCGGAGGCGCGCTTGAGCGCGTCCACCAGGATGAGCAGCTCCATCAGGTGATCGTTCACCGGCGCCGAGAGGGACTGGAGGATGAAGCAGTCCTGGCCGCGGACCGTCTCCAGGATCTCCGCGTGGATCTCGCCGTCCGAGAAGCGCCCGAGCTTCACGCGGCTCAGCGGCCGACCCAGGTGGTTCGCCACCGCCCGCGCCAGGGTCGGGTTGGAGTTCCCAGCAAAGAGCTTGATGTCACCGAGCATCGCCACCTCCTCCAGGGGCCTCTGCCGCGCGGCCCCGCGCCTCATCTGCGCCGCCGGGCCGCCTCAGCCCGGTCACGCGCGCGTCTCTATACCGCCACCGCGACGCCAAGGCAAATGCAGCCTCGGTGAAAAAATAAAGCCTCGCTGGAAGGCTGCGCCCTCCAGCGAGGCTGAGATCGAGGTGAGCGCGGCGAGCGGCTCAGCCCGGCCCGCGCTCGGCGGCCTCCGCGAGGCCCTCGTTGGTGAGGAGGGCGGAGCGGAGGTACTCGCGGTTGAGGATAGCGATGACCTCGGTGGAGATGCTCTTGGGGCAGACGGCCTCGCACTCGCGGTGGTTGGAGCAGGCGCCGAAGCCCTCGGCGTCGTGCTGCTGGACCATGCGGAGGGCGCGGCGGGCGCGCTCGGGCTGCCCCTGGGGGAGGTAGGTGTACTGGGCGACCTTGGCGGCGACGAAGAGCATCGCGGAGGCGTTGGGGCAGGCGGCGACGCAGGCGCCGCAGCCGATGCAGGCTGCGGCGTCGAAGGCGGCGTCCGCGAGGCCCTTGGCGATGGGCTGCTCGTTGGCGTCGCGGGCGGCGCCGGTGTTGACCGCGATGTAGCCGCCCGCGTGCTGGATGCGGTCGAAGGCGGCGCGGTCCACCATGAGGTCGCGGAGGATGGGGAAGGCCGTGGCGCGCCAGGGCTCGACCCAGATGGAGTCACCGTCCTTGAAGTGGCGCATGTGGAGCTGGCAGGTGGTCGTGCCCGGCTGATCGCCGTGCGGGACCCCGTTGATCACCAGCGAGCACATGCCGCAGACGCCCTCGCGGCAGTCGTGGTCGAAGGCGATGGTCTCCTTGCCGTCCTGCTCCAGGCGCTCGTTGAGGACGTCCAGCATCTCCAGGAAGGACATGTCCGGGTTGATCCCGGGCACCTCGAACTGGACCATGCGCCCCTCGGCTGCGGCGTTCTCCTGCCGCCAGACATGAAGTGTGATATTCATTACTTGTAGCTCCGGGTGGACAGCTTGACGTTCTCAAAGGCGAGGGGCTCTTTGTGAAGCTCGGGCTTCTCGCCGCGCCCCTTGTACTCCCAGACGGAGACGTAGGAGTAGTCCTGGTCGTTGCGGAGGGCCTCGCCTTCCTGGGTCTGGTGCTCTTCGCGGAGGTGGCAGCCGCAGGACTCCTCGCGGTTGAGGGCGTCCCAGCACATGATCTCGGCGAACTCCAGGAAGTCCGCGACGCGCGCGGCGCGCTCCAGGGAGGGGTTGACGCCCTTGGCGACGCCGGGGATGCGGACGTCCTGCCAGAACTCGTCGCGGAGCTTGGGGATCTCTTCGAGGGCCTGCTTGAGCCCCTCGGCGCTGCGGGAGAGGCCGCACTTGTCCCACATGATGCGGCCGAGGCGCCGGTGGAAGGCGTCCACGGGCTTGGTGCCCTGCACGGCGAGGAGGCTGTCGAGGCGTGCGGCGACGCCCTTCTCGGCCTCACGGAAGGCCGCGTGGTCGGTGTCCACGGCGGTGAGCTTCTGGGAGGCGAGGTAGTTGCCGATGGTGTAGGGGAGGACGAAGTAGCCGTCCGCGAGGCCCTGCATGAGGGCGCTGGCGCCGAGTCGGTTGGCGCCGTGATCGGAGAAGTTGGCCTCCCCGATGACGTGGAGGCCGGGGATGGTGCTCATGAGGTTGTAGTCCACCCAGAGGCCGCCCATGGAGTAGTGGGGGGCGGGGTAGATCCGCATGGGCATCTCCAGCGGGCTCTCGCCGGTGATCTTCTGGTACATGTCGAAGAGGTTGCCGTAGCGCTCGCGGACGTTGCTCTCGCCGAGGCGCTTGATGGCGTCGCGGAAGTCGAGGTAGACGGCGAGGCCGCTCTCTCCGACGCCACGCCCCTCATCGCAGACCTCTTTGGCGCTGCGGGAGGCGATGTCGCGTGGGACGAGGTTGCCGAAGCTGGGGTACTTGCGCTCCAGGTAGTAGTCGCGCTCGTTCTCGGGGATGTCGGCGGGGCGGCGCTTGTCGCCGCCCTTCTTGGGGACCCAGACGCGTCCGTCGTTGCGGAGCGACTCGCTCATGAGGGTGAGCTTGCTCTGGTAGTCGCCGCTGACGGGGATGGCGGTGGGGTGGATCTGGGTGAAGCAGGGGTTGGCGAAGCCAGCGCCGCGCTTGTAGGCCTGGAAGGTGGCGGTGACGTTGCACCCCATGGCGTTGGTGGAGAGGTAGAAGACGTTGACGTACCCGCCGGTGGCGAGGACGACGGCGTCGCCGGCGTAGGAGCGGATATCGCCGGTGACGAGATCGCGGACGACGATGCCGCGGGCCTGGCCGTTGATGACGACGAGGTCCTGCATCTCGCAGCGGGTGACCATCTTGACCTGTCCGGCGCCGATCTGCCGGTTGAGGGCGGAGTAGGCGCCGAGGAGGAGCTGCTGCCCGGTGGCTCCCTGGGCGTAGAAGGTGCGGGAGACCTGGGCGCCGCCGAAGGAGCGGTTCCGGAGGAGTCCGCCGTACTCGCGGGCGAAGGGGACGCCCTGGGCGACGGCCTGGTCGATGATGTTGGCGGACACCTGGGCGAGGCGGTAGACGTTGGCCTCGCGGGAGCGGAAGTCGCCGCCCTTGACGGTGTCGTAGAAGAGGCGGAAGACGCTGTCGCCGTCGTTGGTGTAGTTCTTGGCGGCGTTGATGCCGCCCTGGGCGGCGATGCTGTGGGCGCGTCGGGCGCTGTCCTGGAAGCAGAAGCAGGTGACGTTGTAGCCCAGCTCCCCGAGGGTGGCGGCGGCGGAGGCACCGGCGAGCCCGGAGCCGACGACGAGGACGTTGAACTTCCGCTTGTTGGCGGGGTTGACGAGCTTCACGTTGAAGCGGTGGTTGTCCCACTTCTTCTCAATAGGCCCCGAAGGGATCTTGGCGTCGAGGTTCATAAAGCGCGTGCTCCTCACACTCCGGAGGCCTTGACGATCCCCAGGAGGACCGCCAGCGGGATGGAGATGTTGCCCAGGAAGATGATCGTGCCGACAACACCCCCGAGGGAGCGGATCAGCGGGTTGTATTTCTTGTGAAAGATGCCGAGGGTCTGGAGCCAGCTGCTGGCGCCATGGCCGAGGTGGAGTCCCAGGAGGGCCTGGGCGAAGATGTAGAAGCCGGCGTAGGCCTTGTTCTGGAAGCCGAGGACGACCATGTTGTAGACGTCGTGGCGTCCCTCGGGGTCGGTGAGGGCGTAGGTGTCGTGGGAGAGGACGCCGAGGGTGAAGTGCGCGAGGTGGACGAGGACGAAGACGAGGATGACGACGCCGGTCCAGGCCATGTAGCGCGACATGGAGGTGCTGGCCTGGTGCCGGGTGACGACGTAGCCGCGGGGGCGCGCCTTCTGGTTGAGGGTGACGACGCGGTAGGCGCCGGCCATGTGCCCCAGGAAGGCGCCGAGGAGCCCGAGGCGCAGGACCCAGACGAGGGGCTTGAGGTCGTTCTGGAGCTTGAAGCCATAGGCGTTGAGGGCTTCACGCGCGGCGATGAGGCCGGTCTCCGTGTGCTCGGCGACCTCCTGGCCAGCGAAGATTTGGAGGTTGCCCGCCATGTGGGCAACAACGAAGCCGATCATCATGAAGCCCGTGATCGCCATCACGAACTTCGCGCCGATGCTGGACTTCGCAAAGTTCAGGAACCAGTTCATCGCGTCCTCCGGGGGGGTCTACATCGCAGGGGCGGGGGTGGAGGTGGTCCACGGCTCCGCCTACGGCTGGGCCCGCACATAACATGGCGCCTCATCTTTCGCAAGTGCGTGAAGGGGTTGTGTCGCGTTGGCGTGCGCCAGGGGGTGACGCGCAGCCGCCGCGCCGTGTCGAGGTGATGCGCGAGCTGCGGCGGGGGCGCGGGGGCGGCGGTGCAACGCAGCGTTGCGCGCCGGGACTTGACGAACGCCGCAGCGGGGTCATCTTCAGAGGTGACATGTCTGCGCGTTCGTCAGGAGAGGAGTGACCATGCCCGAAGCCATCTCACGCTCAAGCCTTCTATTTGCGCTGCTCGTCTGGTTGCCGCTGCTGGCGTGTACCCACAAGCCGCCGATGCAGACGGCGACTACGGCGACGGCGATCGCCTCCCTGACCGCGATCTCGCCGCGCACCCCGGAGGCCTCGCCGCCGCCGCCCTCGCCGGAGGAGGTGGAGGCGGCGGCGATGCTGGGTGAGGCGCCCGTGTTGGAGGCGCCGAGCCCCGAGCGTGACTTTGCGGCGTCGGCGGCGATGGATGTGGCGCAGAGCGACGCCCCTGCGGCGCCGCCGCCGAGCCTGCCCTTTGCGCGCTTCATGGCGTCGAGCTGCCTGATCGATCAGCTGGCGCGGACGGAGTACGCGGAGGGGTGGGAGGGCTGGTTCCGGGAGCCGGACTTTGTGCCGGAGGGCGCGCCGCTGCCGGCGCCGCCGGAGGCGCAGAAGGCGATGCGGCCCGAGGCCATCGAGGCGTTGACGCAGCAGATCAACCGGACGTGGACGGCGAACCCGGAGAGCCACATCGCGGACTGCACCTACGTGATCCCGGCGCGGGAGTGTCCGGGGTGCGCAGGGCGCGGGAGCAGCTCGATCAACTACATCGTCTGGCTGCCGCCGGAGGCGAGCGAGGACCCGGGGAGCGTGACCTCGATCCTGCTGGTGGTGCCTGGCGGGAACGGGGGGCGGACGCGCTACTTCCTGACGCCGGTGCCTGGGACGAACATCTACAAGAAGAAGTCGGGGGGGCTTGAGACGAAGCGTCGCGCCGACGACTTCCGGGAGGCGCGGCCCGGGGAGGTGGCGCCGATCATCGTGGCGCTGGACTCGGGGGGGTTCTTGAGCGCGAACGGCTCTACGGAGTTCTTGACGTATGATATCCCGATGCACATCGCAAAAACCTATCTGGGTCGGGATAACCTGGAGGGGATCAAGCTGGGGGTGGAGGGGATCAGCTCGGGGGCGCGGGTGATGATGGACGCGCTGCGCGCGAAGCCGGACGCCTTCGACACCTTCGGGGTGATCGCGATGCACTGCGGGGGTCGCAACGGGATCACGGTGAAGGACCTTGGGAGCACGGAGGAGCGGGAGGCGTGGCTGAAGGTGTTGAAGGCGCGGGTGGACGCGGGGGAGCTGCACTTTCGCTTCAGCGTGGGGAACCGGGATCCGGGTTGGCGCTGCCATATGGAGTTCTACGACATGTTCGTGAAGGCGGGGATCTTCCCCAAAAGCGAGCCGGTGTATGAGTGCGACGCCTCGATCAAGACGCCGTCGCTGAGCAAGTGTACGGCGAGCTTCCGCGAGGATATGAACCTCTACGACGGGCACGGGCACAACTACGGCATCATGCTGGAGGCGTGGGCGCCGCACCTCTTCTGGCACCTGGCGCTCTTGAGCCGAGGTGAGGGCGAGGCGGCGCGCTGAAAGCTGGGGGGTTCGGGGGGAGCTTGCCCCCGGCCGCCGGGGGCGCCCCCCCAAAAATGAACCACAAAAAAAAAATTGAGGCCTGTTTTTGGGG
>CAUJGC010000256.1 GCA_963169075.1 Myxococcota bacterium | reverse complement strand
ATCGGCGATCTGGCCGCGCAGCCGCTGCAGCGTGACCAGTTCCAGCAGGTCGTCGTGCTTCATCCTGCCCTGCCGGGCGAGCTTGATGAACGAGTTCTCGTCGGCGGGTTCCCGCAGGGCGCCGGGCGCGTTGGCGGCGAGCCACACGAACGTCTTGAAGGCGAGCGTGCGCCCGATCAGCAGGTGCAGCGGAATCGGCACCTTGAGGCGCGGCAGGTGCGCGCCGGCAAACGACAGGTACGGCGACGTCGACAGGTACATCCAGCCGCCGGGCTTGAGCACCCGCGCGCACTCGCGCATGTAGCGCGGCGCGTCGTGCACGTGCTCGATGACCGCGTGCGACAGCACGACGTCGAACGCGCCCGACTCGAACGGCAGCGCGCAGCCGTCGGCCTGCAGGAACGAGAGGTTCGTGATGCCCTTCTCGGCCGCCAGCCGCGTGCCCGCATCGCGGAACCGATCCACGAGGTCGATCGCGTGGACGTGGTCGGACTCCTCGGCGAACGACAGCGGCATGCCGCCACCCCCGCACCCGGCGTCGAGCACCTGCCCGCGCAACTGCACGCCCTGGCGGTCGAGCCAGGTCAGCACCTTGGCGCTGCGCCAGTACTCGAACAACGCGTAGTCGTACTCCGACCTGAAGCGCCGATCGGCATGCGCCTTGATGGCGCCCTCGTCAATCGTGCGCACCGGGAACCTCGGGAGGGGGATTCTTCTCGATCAACGCCGCCATGTCCTCGCCGGTGCCCGACTCGGCAACCGGAACCATCCAGCGTACCCTGCGGCGAGGGTAGGCGTCGAGCACTTCGGTGATCACCGACCCTTCGTACCCCACCCGGGGCCGCACGTACGTCAGGATGAACCGGGCATCGTCCCGGCGGAACCGGTCGTCGTAGTTCCCGAAGTTCCGGCCCACGAAGATGGGCACGATCCGGCTCTCGAGGGCCAGGCCGTTGGCCAGCTTGCCCTGCACGAGGGTGCCGGGCGGCAGGCGCTCGGCGACCACCCGCATGGCCCCGTAGTTCTCGTAGGTGCGTCCGCCGGCCCACTGGGCCCACTGGACGAGGTCGCCCGCGCACAGGAGCCCCGCCAGGGCCAGGGCACCGCGGAGGCCCACCTGGCGTGCCGACAGCAGGCGCGGAATCCACGGCCAGGTCGCGACGAGGGCCACGGCCACCACCGCCGCCAGGGCCGCCGACAGGCGCACCGACGGGCCAATCTGGTAGAGGAAGGCGAGTCGCGCCAGCGCGCCGACGGCGAGGTAGGCGACGTACAGGAGGAGCGGCAGCGCCCAGGCCACACGGCGCCGGGGGATGTCGGCCACCGTCGCGGGCAGCAGGCGCCCCTCGCGTCCGAGCGCCAGGGCCGCCACGCCGATCAGGGCCGGGATCAGGAACACCAGCCGGCGTTCATTGCCCACGTCGTGCACGAGGAGTTCGGCCGTCCCGACGACAATCCACGCCAGCAGGAGCCGCTCGCCGGCGCGCGTGTCGCGCCAGCGCACCAGCAGGCCGATGCCGGCCGTGAGCGCCACCACGAACGTGAACCACATCCGCGTGAAGATGTCGTGCACGACCGGGAACCACGAGAAGCGGTCGACGAACGCCCTGACCGTGTAGCTCGGCTTCCGCGTCACCGACATCTGCCAGTTGTAGAACACGTAGTCGGCCAGGTTCGGCAGCACGAAGGCCAGGAACGCCAGCGCCCCGACGCCCACCAGCGCCCCCAGCATCACCCGTAGGGGCGCATCATGATGCGCCCCCCCCCGCGGACCCCCGGGGCCGCCCGCCCCCCCCCCCCCCCCCCCCCGCGGGGCCCCCCCCCCCCCGGGGGGGACCGGCTGCGTTCGGCGGGCCGGGCATTGCCCGGGCCCGACGTTCCTCAGCCGGGGGGGTTGCCCTCAGGGCGCGCCCCAACAAGCTCAGGCGCGACACACGAGGATACCATGCTCTCGTGATTTATCCCATCATCTCCCCCTGAAGCCTCCACCTGCGCCCCAAACCCCGCCTCAGCCTGCTTCGCCAACCTGGCACGGCGCCTGCTTTACTCCAGACACGTCACGGGGCGCCGCCTCGGGACAGCGGGGACGGCGACCACCGGCCCCGCGGAGCCGCACAGCGGCTCACGCTGGACGTGACGCTCAACGGTAGAGCAACAGATTGTTCATCTGTCCACAAGATACGGCTGCGCTCCTCGGCCCTCCAGGGGCCACACCGCGCAGCCTACAAGAAACCGGGTTCGACTCCCGGCACGTCCGCTCGCTCAGGTCGCCTCACCGCTTGCGCCTACACGCGTAGCTCAATCTGGTAGAGCAATGGCCTCTTCAGCCGTTGGTTTTGGGTTCAAATCCCATCGCAAACAAAACGGCGCACGCCCTCGGGCGACCTGAGCAACACCGTCCTGCCCGCCCGCCAGCGGGCAGGTCTTCCTGGGGATGTAGCCTAACTGGAAAAGGCACCGGACTTGAGATCTGGCTCAGCACCAAACGGCCCACCGCACTCGGCTCCTCACCGAGCCCCCTCGCTGCGGGCCTACAAGCACCATGCAGGTTCGAATCCTGCCATCCCCACTTGAGCCTCCCAGGGCTCACTCCGGGCGCGCCGCCCCACCGGTAGGGGCACCCGATCGCAAGATCGGTCTTGAAGCCGGCTGCGATCCTCGGCCCCTCCACAGGGCCACACGCCGCAGCCTACAAGTAGGCCAGGTTCGACTCCTGGCGCGTCCACTGGCTCGGGTCATCCCGCCGCGTGCGCCTACACGCGTAGCTCACTCCGGTAGAGCATCAACTTGGAGAGTTGAGGGTCGTGGGTTCAAATCCCACCGCAAACCAAACGGCGCACGCTCTCGGATGACCCGAGCCCCCCTCCACATCACCCTCCCTCCGCAGCCACCGCTGCGACAACACCCCCGACGCTCTCCCCAAGCTGCTCCCGCACCCGCCGCAGACAGGGCCGATCCAGTCCGCCCCCCGCGCGCGCCGCGCCCTTGTCGGGGAAGAGGTCGAGGAAGATCATCCGCCCGCTCCGCCCCCCCGCCAGAAAGCGCCCTCCCCGCTCGACCTGCTCCCCATGCGCGCGAGGATAGACCAGCGCGCTCTCCTCGCCGTCAAAGGCGTGCAGGTAGGCGAAGAGCTGGCGGAGATCCCCATCCTCAGGCCGACCCTTCGAAGGGATCTTCCACTTGGCGTCGAGGATCAGCGGCCTCTCCCCGGCCCGCTCCACGATGAGATCGGGCTTGAGGCGGCTCCCCGCGCCCTCCGTCGGCACCCAGAAGTCCCTCCCGCGCTGCGCATGAACGCGCACCCCCGAGAGCCCGCGCAGCGCGCGCTCCAGATAGCGCTCAAACAGCGCGTTCATGTCGAAGAGCAGCGCGAAGCTCTCCGCGTCGCCCCACCGGAGGTCAGGCCGCTCCTCCTGCAAGATGAGCCGCGCGAGCGTCAACGCCTCCCGATAGCGCTCCGTGCGCCGGTCCAGCCGGTGCAGGATCGACCAGTCGGCTGGACGGATCGGCCCGGGCGTCACCTCGGGAAAGTCCATCAGCGCGGCCTCCGCGCGCGAGGCGAGCCGCGCCGACACGCCCCGCGCCACCCGCTCCAACGCCCGATGCAGGGCGCGGTTGGGCAGGTTGTCCGCGTCGTGGATCGCATGAGCGATGAAGACCCGCTCCTGCCGCGCGACGTTGGCCCGCACATGCGGCCCGACGAGCAGCCGACCCCGGAACGTCGCGCTGTTCTCCTCGACCTCCCGATACGAGCGCACCAGCCCCTCCCGCAGCAGCCTGCCCGTCACCTCCAGAAAGCGCGCGAGGAAGAGCTCCTCCAGGCTCCCCGAGCGTGTCGCCAGCGGCGCCGCCTGCTCCTGCACCAGCCGCGCCCCGGTCACCACCTGAAGCATATGGACCAGCAGCCCATGCCAGTCCCGCCCGGCTCCCGCCTCCTCCTGGCCCAGCTTCGGCAGGATCTCCAGCGACACCGGCCCCACCCGCAGACAACCCACGAAGTGCCGCAGCTTGATCCCCTGGTGGCGCAGCTCGAACACCTGCGTGTTCGTCGCCGCATGGTAGCGCCCCAGCGCCTCCACATGGTGCGCCTCCAGCGTCGCCTCCTCGCCGCTGCGACACGTCGGATAGGAGTGCCCCACCTTCAGCTGCTGGTGCTCGAACACCCGGAGCTGAACGCTACGCATAGATGCTCCTGAAGTCCTCCGCCCCCAGCGTGTCCACGTCCACGAGGCTCCACACCGCGCGCTCCGCCAGCTCCTCAGCCTGGTCGTGCTCAAACCGCGCGAAGCGCACCGCCTGAGCCTCGCGCCTCACGAAGCGGCCTCCCAGCACCAGGCCCACCCTCCCCAGCTCCTCATAGAAGTACTCCACCAGCAGCGGGACAATCGAGGTCTTGAAGACGCGCCTCAACCCCTTCAGATCCTCCACGCCAAGCAGGAACGCATGACCGATGAGGTGGTCATCATCACGCAGCACCCGCAGCCGCGCGTTGATCGCCTCCAACAGCTTGTCCAGCTCCACCCCCTCGACCTCCTGGCCTGCAAGGGTGCTCGGATCGGGCGGAAAGGACTTGAACGCGAACCGACGCCGCAAGGCCACGTCCAGCGCCACGACGCTCCGATCCGCCGTGTTCATCGTGCCGATGATGTAGAGGTTCGACGGCACCCCGAACAGCTCCCGCGACCCCGGCAACGTCACGATCAGCTCATGCTCCGCCCCCAGCCGCTTGTCCGGCTCGATCAGCGTGATCAGCTCACCGAAGATCCGCGCGATGTTCCCCCGGTTGATCTCGTCGATGCACACCACGACGGGCGGCGCTCCCTCCAGCCGCTCCGCCCGCTCCTCGGCAGCGAGCGCGCAGAACGCCGCCAGCCCTCCCTCAAACCCCGTCTGGAGCACCGCTGTCTCACAAGCCGCTTTGAAGAGGCCCGGCGTCAGCTCGTAGACCATCGCTCCATCGTTCACCTTCGGGCGGAAGCCCTCGATGAAGTCCTCGTAGGTCATCGACGGATGAAACGTAATAAAAACAGAAGAATCTGGCGTGTCACTGAAGCTCTCAAGCATCAGCTCGCGCAGGTGATAGGTCTTCCCCGTGCCGGGAGGGCCATGAAGAACAACGTTCAATAAGCCATAAAAAGGCCAGACATCATAAGAAAAAGCCCTCAATCCGGCTCCGCCATCAGGTACAGCATCGACTTCATCACTCTCTTCGCCACCGAAGCTCCACACATGCTCCGAGATATCAAAGATATCTCCAACATGGCTAAAACCATCAATCAGCGCTTGGCACATACGTGCTCGACTGACTTTCTTTCCTCCTGATTCAGGGTGTAAGGTTTCGTATACCTGCCTTATCAATCTCAGCCGATAAGTACATATAAATTTAAACTCTGTCCTGTCTTGATACAAAAAGGCAATCTTCCATCGGACGACAGGCCAGAGGACGTCTACTTGATCGATCTCTTCCGACTTTCCTTCAGCAGCGAGCCGAGCAACCTCACAAATTCCAGCACGAATCGTCTCAAATGCATCTTGAGCTGTATCCCCGTAGTTCGTATACCAGCTATAATTTTTGTCGGAGGTTGTGCCAGGCTGACCAGGCGGGGTGCTTCGAGGGTTACGCCTGTAAATTCCCCATTTGAATGCAGACCCTCCCCATATGCTCCCCAGGTTCTCAGTCAATTTTTCAATCCAGTAGACAAAAGCATCCTTTCTGTTTAAATTAGTATACTCATCAAGCGTCATGGTCTGAAGACGCTCGATCGGCCATTCAGCAAGAAACTCATCCCAAACTCTGTACCTGTCAGCATTTTTTTCCATGATGACCTCTCTCGGTGTTCAAGTTGAATTGAGGCAGCGTCAGGTGTTTGGCGCTGTAACGCTCGACACTGCGCACCAGTCCCGCGCCCGCGTCATGCCCACATAGAGGAGGCACTTCTCCTGGCGCTCCCAGACGGATTTGTCCACCTTGGCGTGGGCGCCGGGCCAGGGTTGGGGGAGCTGGTGGGCGCCGGCGATGAGGACGCGGGGGGCTTCGAGGCCCTTGGAGCGGTGGAGGGTGCAGAGGACGAGGCCGTCGTCGTTGGACATGAGGTCGCGGCTCTCCAGGACGCGGGGGGTGAGTCCGCGGGTGCGGAGGCGGTCTGCGAGGGCGTCGCGCCAGGACTGGGTGCGGGTGAGGACGAGGAGGGGGCCGGGTGCGGGGTCGCGGGCCTGGAGGGCGATCCAGTCGGCCTCGGCCTCGGGGGTGGGGAAGGCGTGGGTGGTGGGGGGCGGTCCGGGGCGGAGGGAGGTGTAGCCGTCGAAGGTGGAGGCGCTCTGGGCGTCGTCCTCTTCGGGGTCGAAGGTGACGCCGAGGACGGCCTGGATGGCGGCGCGGCGGATGCCTTCGGTGGTGCGGTAGTTGCGCTTGAGGATGTGGGCGCGACCGCGGACCTCGACGCCGCAGCGGGCGAGGGCGACGGGGCGGCGGTAGAGGCTCTGGTAGGGATCCCCGACGAGGAGGAGGGCGTTGGGGCGGGTGAGGCCGGTGGCGGGGTCGCGGGTGAGGGCGGCGAGCAGGCGGAGGTCGGCGGCGGAGGTGTCCTGGACCTCGTCGCAGACGACGGCGGCGTAAGGCGAGGCGACGGCGCCGGTGGTGAGGAGGTCGGTGGCGTCGCGGGCGAGGGCGTGGGTGTCGCCGCCGCCTGCGCGGCGGAGGGCGTCCTCGAAGGCGGCGAGGACGCGCCAGACCTGGCGTTTCTTGAGTCGGTCGAGGCGCTTGTCGCGGGCCTCGCGCGGTGCGGTGAGGTAGGCGGGCTCGGTCCAGGCGCCGAGGCGTGCGACGACCTGATCGCGCTCGGCCTCGTAGAAGGCGCGGCCGAAGCCGAGGGCGTCGAGGTGGAGGGCGTCCTCCCAGGCGGCGTCTACGGCGGCGGCGTCGAGGAAGGCGCTGGGTCGGTGGAGGCTGTCCAGAACATCCTGGGCGGCGCGGGTGAGGGTGCGGACGTGGACGCGCTGGAGGAGGTCGGGGCGGTCTTCGCAGAGGAGGGCGAGGTTGCGTTGAAGCTCGGCGGCGAGGACGCGGGAGAAGACGGTGAGGAGGACGGGGCGGGGGTCGTCGGGGAAGGTGCGCTCGACGAGGTAGCGGACGCGGTGCAAGGCGAGGACGGTCTTGCCGGTGCCGGGGCCGCCGGTGACCTTGGCGGCGCCTTTGAAGTCGGCTTCGACGAGGCGGCGCTGGGTGGGGTGGAGGAAGACGCGCCAGAGGTCGAAGTCGGGCTTGAGGAGGGATTGGAGGAGGGCGTCGTTGCCGGGGATGAAGAACTCGGCGGCGTTGGCGCGGTCCTGGAGGGCCTGGGCGAGGGGGGGCGGTGGGGGGGGCGGCTGGGCGGCGTCCTCCAGGGCGCGGAGGGCGTCGTGGAAGGCCAGCTCCAGGCGTTGGAGGTCCTCGGGGTCGGTGGCGAGGCCCATGAGGGCCTCGGCCTGGGGGTCTTTGAAGCAGACGAGCAGCTCGACGAGGGTCTGCTCGTTGGGGACGGTGCGGAGGAAGGCGGCGGCGGCCTCCTCGATGTGGAAGCGCCGGAAGTGCTTGAGGGGGATGGCGGCGAGGGGGCCCTGGGGGGCGTCCCAGGCGTTCTCGGGGAGGGTGGGGGGCGCGTCGGCGGCGTCGGGGTCGGCCTGGGGGAGGAGGCGGACGTAGCGGCCGATCTGGACGACCTTGTGGCGGCGCGCCCAGGCGTAGGCGGCGTCGTGCTGATCGACGTGGAGGAGGATGAGGAGGTTGCCCTCGCGCTTGCAGATGACGCGCAGGGCGCCGCTGCTGATCCCGAAGGAGACGAAGGGGACGCCCTGGAGCTTGTGGAGGTGGAGCGAGGGGAGGTCTTTATCAATCTGCGAGAGCGTACGGTTGACATCGCGCTGAGAAGAGAAGTCAAGCTTCGTCAAGGCTTGATACATGCTGGGGGTCATGGCGAGGTCGAGGTGCTGGAGCGTCATGGGGCGACCTCGGCAGGCGCGGGGAGGAGGAGCGGGAGGAGCGCCTCGCGGGCCTGGAGGGGCCAGGAGGCCGCGGCGGTGTCGGCGGCGACGACACGCCAGCCGAGGTCGCGGAGGGCGGTCAAGAGGTCCTCGGGGAGATCCAGGGCCAGGGCGACGCGCGGCGCCTCCCAGGCCAGCTCCAGCTCGACGTAGCCGCCGCCGGGGAGATCCAGCTCCAGGCCGGGGGTGGGCAGCTCGGTCAGGGCCGCCAGCTCGACGACCAGCTCCTCCAGATCGGGGTGGACGAGGCCGAGGAGGTCATCCGGGGTCGGCGTCTCCTCCAGGCCGGGGTGCGGGCCGACGAGGCAGGTCGTGACGTGGGTGCAGGGGGTGACGGTGGCGAGGACGGCGCGGGCGTAGTAGGCCAGCTGGCGGTCGTAGACCGCGCGGAGGTCGGAGCCCGGCAGCGGGAGGTGGGACTTCCAGTCCACCACCATCCAGCGGGTGCGCGCCGGGTCGAGGGGGAAGCAGAGGTCGATGGTGCCTGCGACGACGCGGGCGCCCTCGGGGTAGGCGAAGGGGACCTCGCGCCAACGCTCGGCGGCGGCGCGGGCCTGGCGGATCACGTCGTGTTGGAGGATGCCGAAGACGACGGCCTCGCAGCGCGCGGCCAGCTCCACGCCCAGGTCCGCCTTCGCCGCGAAGCGGCGGACCAGGCCCGGCACCTGGGCGCGCAGCGCCGCGTCCGGCTCCCCGAGGTCGAGGTGCTCCATGACCCGGTGGACCAGGGTGCCGCCTGCGGCGCCGACGCCGCCCGCCTCGAAGGCGAGCGCGCGGCGGCGGGTGAGGGAGCCCACGCTGCGCCAGCGCGTCGAGGTCTGGGCGGCCTTGCGGAGCGACCGCAGCCACCCCTGCTCCCGCGCCTCGCCTTCGGGGTCGCCCTGCTGGGGCGGCGCCTCCAGCAGGGCGTCCACGGCCGCGTCCAGCCCCGGAAAGGTCGCGTCCAGGCGCGCTGCAGGCGGGAGCTGCGCCGCCTGCCTCAAGCGCACCGCGACGCCAGGTGCGACGGGGTGCAGCGCGTCGTGATCGGCGTCGGCAAACGGTCCCATGCCGCGGAACAGATCCAGCTCAAAGAGCGGTGGCGATGTAGGTTCACTACCTTTTTTTATACTTTTCTTGGGATGTGGAGGAACCAAGACGAGCTGATCCCGCGCCCGCGTGGCCGCGACGTACATCCAGCGGCGGCGCTCGGCCAGGAGCGCCTCCTTCTCGGCCTCGGCAGCCTCGGGCCACCCCGGCGGGTCCACGCCGCCGCCCAGCTGCACGCTGATCTCGCCATGCTCCCTGTGGATGATGGCGAGCGGCGTCCTCAGCTGCCGCTCGGCGTGGAGGAGGACCACAACAGGCGCCTCCAACCCCTTGGCCTTGAAGTAGGTGGTGATGCGGACGGCGTCGAGGTCGGCGTCAAGCACCGACATGTCCTCCTCGCTCGCCTTCTGGTGGGCCTCCAGCCCTTCGATCACCTCGCCTGGCGAGCGCGCCCCGACCTCCAGGTCGTAGATGAGCGCCCGGAGCTTGTCCAGGTTCGCCAGGACGCTCCAGCGCCGCGCCGTCAGCGCCCAGACCGCCGTCGCGCGGGTGTGATCGAGCAGCTCGTCCAGCAGCCGGACCCAGGAGCGCTGGCTGCGGAGGCTGTGCAGCCTCCCAAGCACCCGCAGCGCCTCCGCCACCGCGCCCGGCGGCTGCTCCTGCATCAGGTAGCTCCAGCGCCCGCCGTCGCGCTTGAACTCGGCCAGCGCCTGGTGCGAGAGCCCGAAGAGCCCGCGCAGCACGAAGACCAGCGAGGCCGCGTCCAGCGGCTCCTCGATGGCGCGCATGGCCGCCAGCATCAAGCGCAGCTCGTCGCGCTTGAAGAAGCTCCGCCCGCCTTCGACGGTGGCCTGGACCCCCGCCTCGGTGAGCGCGTCCTGAAGCTCGTCCGCCTTGCTCCAGCTCGGCAGCAGCACCATCACGTCGCCCCAGCGCAGCGGGCGGAGCCGCCCCTGCGCGGCGTCCCAGACCTGCGCGTCGCGGGCGCGCAGGTCCTGGAGGTGGCGCAGCAGCGCCTCCTCCGCCTCCAGCTCCGGCGGCGGCGTGACGACGACGACCGGGTCCAGCGCGGCGGGCGCCCGGGTCGCGGCCTGCGGCGTGTAGCCGGGATAGTCGCTGAAGACGTGGTTGACCCAGCCCACCAGCCCCGGCACCGAGCGGAAGTTCTGCTGGAGCGTCAGCCGCTCCCCACGCCGCGCGATCAAGGTCTGGAGCGTCCCCCAGAGGTCCACGTCCGCACGCCGGAAGCGGTAGATCGACTGCACCGGATCACCGACGGCAAAGAGGCTGCCGGGGCGCGGCGCGCCCTCCTCCCACCGCTCCCCCGCGAGCGCGCAGGTGAGGCGCGCGGCGATCTCGGCCTGAACGGGGTCGGTGTCCTGCACCTCGTCAATCAGGAGCACCGTCCAGCGGGCGGCCAGCCGGGCGGCGACCTCGGGGCGCTCGGCCAGCACGGCGCGGGCGCGGAAGAGCAGATCCGCGAAGTCCGCCTTCGCCTCGACGCGGCGCTGCCGGAGCGTCGCCGGGATGAGGTGCTCGCGCATGTCCAGCACGATCGTGCGGTGGAGCTGCTCGTGCCAGGTGCGGCGCGTCTCCTCCTGCGCAGCGCGGAGCGCGTCCGCCGCCGCGCGGCACGCCTCCAGCGCCCCCGCAGGCCACTCCTTCTTCGACCCCTTGTTGCCCAGCTTCGGGAGGTTCACCGTCCAGAAGGCGCGGACGCACGCCTCGGGATCGGGGTGCGCCAGCGCGCTGTCCACGTCCTGCAAGAGCGGCTGCAACGCCGCGACGAGCTTGCAGGTCAGCGGGCTCAGGCACAGCCGCGCCGCGGCCCGCAGCGCCGACACCCGATCGCGGATCCTCGCCGCGTCCGCTGCCCAGTCCACTTCCATAAGCGGCGCCACCCGGGGCGCCAGATCCCGGCTCTCCAGCAGCGCGCTCGCGGCTCCCGCGAGGGAGGCGCTGGCGTAGTCCCCCGCAGACACCTCGGGGATGAAGCCTTCGCGCAGCACCAGGGCGACGTGGGGGTGGCGCTGCTCCAGGCCGCGCCGCCAGGCGTCGTAGCAGCCCGCGACGCCGCCTGCGGTGTCGAGGAGCGCGGTGTCTGGCGCCCAGCCCGCCTCCAGCGCCTCCTCCCGCAGCAGCTCCTGGCAGAAGCTGTGGATGGTGGAGAGGGTCAGGTCACCGAAGCGCCCCAGCAGCGCCTCCAGCCGCGCCTGCTCGGCAGGCTCGGCGGCCTGGAGCATCCGGGCCTCCAGGGCGTCGCGGGCGCGCATCCGCAGCTCCAGCGCGGCCTTCTCGGTGAAGGTGATGGCCGCGAGATGGCGCGGCTCGAGGCCGCTCAAGATGTGGTGCACCAGGCGATGCGCAAGCACTGCGGTCATGCCGCTGCCCGCGCCTGCGGTCAGCGCGAAGGCGGTCTGGACATCCTGCGCCGCGCGCGCGCGCGCGACCTGATCCACGAGGCTGCTCATGGCTTCCCTCCAAGTCGCTCGACCTCGCACTGGAGCTGCTCCAGGCTCCTCTCCTTGCGGGGCTCCCGGCCCAGCGCCAGCGCCTCGCCGCTCGGCCACCAGCCGAGCGCGGTGCGGGCGTGGCTGACCTCGACGTAGCGCGTCAGCTCCTCCCGGCAGCTCTCCAGCGCGCGGGCGGAGGCGACCCCGGCGGCGTTGATGACGCGAACAGACACGACCTGCTCACCCTGGCTCTCTCGCGCCACCGCCTGCGCGGCGAGGCGCAGGAGGCGCTCGTCCATCTTGTCCTTGTGGAGCTTGTCCTTGCGCGTCAGCGCGACGAGGTGCTGCCCCTCCAGCCACCCCAGGTCGCCCTGGAGGCGGACGGGGAGGGTCGGGTGGAGGGGGGCGCCGTCGGTGGTGGCGGGGACGACCTCGGGGGCGGGGCCCCAGGCGTCGAGGACGCGGGTCGCGGCGCGCTCGCCCACCCAGGACCAGCGGTCGCGCTCCTCGGCGCTGGCGCCGAGGCTGCGCTGGAGGCGGTCGAGGCGGTCGCTCCAGCCTGCGGCCAGGCGATCCTGGAAGCCCTCGGGGTCGCCGGGGGCGGCGTCGCGGAGGGCGGCGATCAGCTCGCGCTGGAGGGCGGCGGCGTAGGTGCCCCGGGGGTTGAGGCCGCGGGGGCGGCTGGCGCCCAGCACCTCGTTGACGAAGTAGTCGCCGGGCCGCATAGCCCAGGCGGCGAGCTGGCGGGCGTCCAGCGTGAGGCCGCTGACGAGATCCTGCGGCATGCTCTCCAGCGGGACGCGCCCGGTCCAGGGATCGGGGTCGCCGCCGCGCGCCAGGCGGTCGATGGAGCGGTGGAGCTGCATCAGGCGGCGGGCGACCTCGCGGGTCGCCAGGATCGGGAGCGCCGCCGCGGGGGTGTGGGCCACGCGGGCCAGGAGGAACTCCGCGGCGCCGAGGGCGTCGGCGGGGGTCTGGGGCACGGGGCGGCTGCGGCTGCCGCGGCGGAGCATGGCGGCCTCCAGCGCCTGGAAGGTCACGCGGCGCCCGGCCAGGGTGGAGGCGACCTCCAGCAGCAGGGAGCTGGGCTGCTGGGGGCGCCCCTTGAGCATCTCGAAGGCGGGGCTGCCCAGCCAGAGGTGGCCGTCGCAGCCGGCGATGACGGCGGCGAGCCGGCGCCGCTCGACCTGCTCGCGGTCGTCGGGGCTGACCAGGGGCGCGCCTGCGGCGCGCAGGCGCTCCACCACGGCGTCGGTCAGGAGGCTGCTCGGCGCGGCGTGCCTCGGGAAGCGGCCCTCGCTGAGCCCGGTGACGCAGACGCGGGCGTAGGCGCCCCCCAGCAGGAGCATCGGCGGCAGCACCCGCACGGCGGGCTGGGTCAGCGAGCCCTTGAGGTAGGCCGTGCCTGCGAGCGACTCGTGCAGGAGGCCGACGGCGACGCTGCGGGGCACCTCGACGCCGCGGGCGCCGCGCCAGCCCTGGAGGAGCTGGAGGACGCGGCCCCGGTCCTCGGAGCTGTCCCAGTAGCGCAGGAGGAGCGCGGACCACGCCTGGGCGTGCTCCTCCAGGCTGCCCTGCTCCGGGAGGGCGTCCAGCGCGGCGCGCAGCTCGCGGAGGAGCCCGGCCAGGGAGGCGGCCGCGGCGGCCTGATCGGGATCGACCTCGGGAGCGAGGCGCTGGGTCTCGACGGCGAGGGCGAGGTCGTCGCCGCCTGCGTCGAGGCTGTCTGCGAGCAGCCCGCGCCAGCGCAGGCGCCCCCGGCTCCCTGGGCGGCGCAGCCCGGGCTGGGTCAGGAGGGTGTACCACGGCGCCCGATCGGCGCCGCGCTCCGCGAGCGAGAGGGCCAGGGTGAGGAAGGTGGCGGCGCCGGTTCGGGCGAGGGTGGGGCCCACGAGCCAGACCGCCGGGATGCTGGCGCGGCTCAGGGCGCTCTCCAGCACGTGGGCCTGCTCGGCGTCGGGGAGGACGATGGCGATGCGGTCCAGGGGGACACCCTCGCGGATGGCCTGCTGGACGGTGCGGGCGACCTCCTCCATCTCGCGGATCTCGTCGGGGGTGGCGACCAGGGCGACGGTGTTGTCTTCGGGGGGGCCTGCGCTCGGAGCGGCGCCGAAGAGGTGGCGCTGGAGGTGGCCGAGCTGGGTGGGCGGCGGCGCGACGCTGCGCGTATGGCAGGCGCCAGCGGCCTCCCGGAGCCCTCCAGGGGCCGCCGGGAGGTGGGAGAGGGGCGGGAGGTCGATGCGGGTCACGTCGCGCGGCTCCAGCCAGCGCCGGAGCGCCCGCTGGGTGCCTGGAGGGAGGAGGGCATCCCCGACGATGAGGACGCCGCGCACCGCGAGCAGGGGATGCGGCGCGGCGGCGTCGAGCTGCGCCAGCGCAGCGCGCTCCAGCTCGCGCTGGCTGTAGAGGGTGCTCTCGGCGCGGGCGGCCTCGACCGTCTCCATCAGCGCGGCGAGGATGGCGAGGCGCTCACCGACGGGCGTGGTGTCCGCGAGGCGGCGGAGGAGCGCCGCGTCGACCTCGGCGGACTGAAGCTCGCCCAGGGCGCTCTCCAGGGTGCGGCGCCAGCCGGGCTCGGTGAGGGTCGGGCCGTGCCGCCCCAGGGCGCCGTCGGCGGCCAGCCTCGGCACGCGCTGGCTGAGGAGCGCGCTGAGCCACCCCGGCGGCTCCGGGAGGCGCCCCGCCTCCAGCAGCGGCCCCTCCCCCAGCCCGCCGACGATCTCGGCGGGGGTGAGGAAGTCCACATGGATGAAGCAGCGCCCGCCGCTCCCCAGCAGACGCCGCAGCTGCTCGCCGTTGGCCTTGGACGGCGTGACAAACGCCAGCCGCGCCAGCGGGTCACCCAGGCGCTCGCGCGCTGCGGACATCGCTTCAGCGAGCACCCCGGACAGCGAAGAAGACGTGGGCGTAATGGACGTCACGGCGAACGTAGCTCCATGCTTTTCATATCTTCACCTGGAGGCATCCTCCAAGACAAGGCATGAGAGAGCATACGACAGCGCCGCTCGTCTGACAAGGCGTCAGCGCACCTGGCTTATGCGGCAGCCCCCAGCGTCACGCCCCACCGCGCCATCACCGGCCCCAGCTCCGCCACGCACCGCGCCCGCGCGGCCTCCAGATCCACCTCCTCCAGCGACTCGACGCCTTCGAGGAGCGAGGCGAGGAGCGCCTCCTGGGCCTGGCCGATGGCCTGGGCGGCGGCGTAGGGGGTGAGGGTGTACATGATCAGGGCGTAGCGGGTGCGGTAGACGTCGGGGTAGGCGCGCTCCAGGGCGGACTCGAGCTTCTTGCGGAGGAGGAAGCGGGCGTCACCGACGCGCTCGCGCATCTCGACGAAGTTCTCCAGCGCGAGCGTCGCGATGGCGTCGGCGTTGGGCTTGCGCGCGGCGACGAAGGCGGCGAAGAGGGCTTCGGCGGGGGCGTCTGGCGACGCGTCCAGCAGCTCGCCCAGGGCCGCGCAGTCCTCCAGGCCGCAGTTGAGGCCCTGCCCGAAGAAGGGGACGATCCCGTGGGCGGCGTCCCCGATCAGGAGCGCCCGCCCGCCCAGGCGCCAGGTGTCGCACCACACCGTCCCCAGGTGCCCTACGGGGTGCTCGGTGAAGTCCCGCTCGAAGTCCCCCAGGAGCGTCGCCGCGTCCGGGTAGAAGCGCTGGATGTAGGCCCGCGTCTCGGCGGCGGTGTCCAGCGCCGCGAAGCTCTCCTCCCCCTCCCAGGGCAGGTAGAGCGTCCCGGTGAAGCTGCCGTCCAGGTTGGCGAGCCCCATGAGCATGTGGTGGCCGCGCGGCCAGATGTGCAGCGCGTAGCTCGCCATGGCGTAGCCGCCCTCCTCCGTCGCCGGGAAGAGCAGCTCCTTGTAGCCCCACCCCAGCATGTCCACCCGGGCCTGGCCGCCGTGGCGCTGCACCAGCACCTCGCGGACGCCGGACGGCGCGCCGTCCGCCCCGAAGACCACCGGCGCCTCCACCGTCTGGTGTCCCCCCGCGACCTCGAAGACGAGGCGCCCCGCCTCCAGATCGCCGTCGATGAGGCGGTGGCCGAAGTGAACCGGCACCCCGGCCTCCTCCGCCGCCGTCAGCAGCAGCTCGTTCAGCGCCCCGCGCGAGATCGAGTAGTTGCACTCGGTCGCGTCCTTCCCGTAGGGCTGCCACGCCAGCTCCCCGTCCAGGCTGTGCATCATGCGGCCCAGCACGGGCACCGTCAGGCGCTCGGCGGCCTCGCGCTGCCCCACCCGCCCCAGCGCGTCCAGCCCCCGCAGGGTCAGCACCAGGTTGATCGAGCGCCCCGCCGCCTGATCGACCCGCCGGGGGTCCAGGCGACGCTCGTAGATCTCGGGCTTGAAGCCGCGCGCGGCCAGCGTCAGC
>CAUJGC010000255.1 GCA_963169075.1 Myxococcota bacterium | reverse complement strand
GGGGGGGACCGGCCCCGTTCCGCCGATGAAGCGAAGCGGAGTCGGCGGTTACGGGGCCGGGGGGGTTGCCGTCACGGGGGGGACCGGCCCCGTTCCGCCGATGAAGCGAAGCGGAGTCGGCGGTTACGGGGCCGGGGGGGTTACGGGGCCGGGCGGGTCAGAGGGCCAGGTTGGCGGCGCGTGCGGCGCGCGAGGGGGGGGGCTCTGCGAGGCGCCAGAAGTAGACGCCGATGTTGGCGGTGTCTCCGTGGGAGAGGCGGAAGGTCTCGCTCTCGTAGGAGGCCTTGATGGCGGTGCCTGGTGAGAGGGTGTCGATGCGTGCGGCGAGGTCCTTGAGGTGGTCTTTGTAGTCGGACTTCTTGCCGGTGGTGCGGATGAGGGTGACCATGAAGTAGGCGAAGTCCTGCCCGGCGCCAGCGAGTCGCTTGATGTCTCGGGCGCAGGTGTCGGCCTGCTGGTCGTAGTTGAGGTTGATCCAGATGGTGCGTGTGTTGAGCCAGAGGCCCGCGCGGTCGTGTCGCCGTCTCCTGGGTGGCGGTGCGACGGAGATGTCGCACTCGAGGCGTCGTCGCTCGCCGGGGACGGGGAGGAGTCGCTCCAACCAGAGGACATGGTTGTCGGGCACGCCCATCCTGTTGAGGTGTTCGTGGAGGAAGTGTGCGAGCTCCAGTCGGATCCACTCATCGAAGGTGGCGCCGATATCGACAAAGGCCTTCAGCTTGGATTCGTTTTCCGAGAGATACTTACAGAACTCATCAAGCTCGGCCTCGATACGGGCGTGGTCCATAGTCCTCCTCAACGATCAGCGAGTCGCTCGCACCGCGGCTCCACTTGACGCACTCTTTGTCAAAGGCACCGGAAGATCAAATGGTTTTTGCAGCGGCGCTTCATTTTTTGAGGTGAGCGGTCAGCCAGGTTCACACAGGTTGGTAGAACCAGAGCCTGAAGTAGTTGACGTCACGGTTGGCGGTGACGACGGCCTGTCTGACGCGTATGGTGCTGTGTCGCACGTAGTTTCCTTCGATATAGAAGGGCCAGTTACGCCATCGGTAACGCGTGTCTTGATCTCGACAGGGGTATTCCCCGACCATGAGATCGTTGACCCACACCCTGCAGATGTAGTCACCGCGAGCATAGTCCATTTTGCGCGCGACGACAACGGGCATTCCGGGGGTGAGGTTATGGATCTCCCACTCGGCGTATCCGCCTTCGTGTCCGATGCCTTCGTCCTGGTTCTCTTTTTTATCGGGGTAGAGGAGCTTGACCTGGGAGCGGAACCAGTCCTTGGTCTCCTGGATGGTGAAGCGGTGTTCGAGCTCGGAGCGTGCGTCGAGGAGGTTGAGCTCATCGACGATGCGCCACTCGCGGTCATCGACGATGAGGTGTTTGTGGGGCATGGCGGAGTCTTCTTTGATGCGGTCCCAGCCTGTGCCGTCGAGGCAGCGGATGCCGAGTCCGGGTTCGAGTGCTCCGGTGAGGTTGCGCCAGTGGAGGGGTGGGTTGACGAGGGTGTGTATGGCGCCGAGGGCCTCGTTGGTCTCTTTGACGGAGGAGGTGATGATCTCGGGCCAGAGGTCGGCGTCGAGGTCGCGTGTCTGTCCGTTGAGCTGTGCGTTGAGGCGCTGGTTGGTGTGTTCGATGCGCGCGGCGTAGTGCCTGAAGCGGGGTCGTTTGGCGAAGGCGGGCTCGTTGGTCTCGGCTTCGCGGACGAGGTCGAGCTGCGCGCGTCCGAGGAGCTCGAGGCAGGCCATGAAGGCGCGCTGGTTGAGGTTCTCGGTCTCTGCGAGGACGGCGAGGTTGGCGCAGGCGACGGAGGCGTTGTGAGCGGAGGGGATGTTGCGTGTGCGCGCCATGTGGTTGTAGGCGCGGATGGCGTCGAGGAGCTTGCGTCGGAGCTCTTCGATGAGGAAGAGGGTGGAGAGGGAGCCGCCGCAGACGCCAGCGAGGGGTACGAAGCGGAGGTCGATCTCCCCGGCGCGTGGTTTTCTGGGGTCGGCGGCGTTGCGGATGGCGTGGACCTCCTCGGTGAGGAGGATGCGTGCGAGCTCGATCTCGCGTCGGAGGTCGGGCTCAGCGACGGTCCACTCGATGCGGTAGGCTTCGGAGATGCGGGCGTTGCCGGAGCAGGGTGGGAAGCCGGGGATGTTGACGTGTCGGAAGTCGGTCTCGTCTTCGCGGTAGCGGAGGACGAGGTAGAGGGTCTGGGGGAGCTTGAAGTCGTCCCGGTTGAGCTGCCGCAGCTCGAGTTCATGGACGAGGATGTCGCGTCCGCCGGGATCGATGGCATAGCCGGGGTGTATCTCGACGGAGAAGTCGGGTCGTCGTCTGGCGGTGACGCGGAGGCTGGCGCGGTATCCCGTGACGACGCCGAGGCCGTGGAGGAAGCGGTTGTGGAGGCGTTGCTTCCTGAGGTGGTAGCCGACTGCATCCGTGTAGTCCTGGGTGGACCGGATGAAGCCTTTGAAGAAGTTGATGCGCTTGAAAACCCGCTCGTCCATGTGTCGCAGCCCAGGGTGCGAGGGTCGATCCGTGTCACATCCTACAGTGTAGCATAAGGCGCGCCGTCGGGCTACCGCGTTGAGGTGTCCCCTGCGTCTGCGGCGAAGAGGAGGATGCGGGGTGGTGCGGCGAGGTGGAGGGCTCCGATGGCGTCGAGGAGGTCGAGGAGGTCGCTGGCGCGGGTGTCGTCGCCGCGGGCCTCGACGTTGATGGCTTCGAGTTCGCGGAGGTCGGGTGCGAGGCGTCGGAGGGCTTGTCGGAGGGCGTCGGGGTCGAGGCGTCGCTGGGTTCTTGGGAGGGTGTCGGCGTGTGCGCCGCGTGCGTGGATGAGGAGGGTGTCTGGGGTGAGGGTGAGGGTGAGGTCGAGGGGTCGCGCCTCGGGTGGGAGGTTGTCCCAGGTCTGGGGGCGGAGGGGGCGTCCGGGGAGGAAGGTGAGGGGGAGGGCGCGGGGTGCGTCGTCGGCCCAGGCCCACAAGGCGAGGTGGAGGGGTCGTCGTCCGGTGAGCGCGTCTGCGAGGAGGGGGAGGGCGCTCTGGAGGTCGAGGAGGGGTGTGTTGTGGTCGAGGAGGAGGTGGAGGGGCTCCTGGGGGTCATCCTGGGGGTCGCGGAGCGCGTCGGCGTCGTCCAGGGCGAGGTCCAAGGCGAGGCGGAGGTCGGGGTGTCGGCTGGGGTCGCGGAGGTGGCGTCTGGAGGCGAGGGCGCGCCCGGGGGCCTGGAGGTGGCGCGCCTGGTCTGCGAAGCCGAGGGTGGTGGCGTCGAGGGTGAGGGCGGGGGGGACGGCGAAGCGGAGGGCGTCCTGGTCGAGGATGACGAGGCGGTGGGGTGTAGGTTGATGTGGTAGGGTGTGGGCGTCGCCAGCGGAGGTGGGGAGGCGGAGCCTGGGGAGGTCATCGGGTGCGTCGAGGCGTAGGTCGACGGGGAGGGGTTGGGCGGCGAGCTTGGCGTGGAGGGCGTCGAGGTCGGGGAGGGTGAGCCTGGCGAGGGGGTGTTGCAGGCCGCTGTGGAGGTGGATGAGGTCTTCGATGGCGCGTCGGTGGAGCCTGGCGGCGAAGGCGAGGCGGGGTTCGAGGAGGTCGGGGTGGGCCTCGACGGGCCAGCCGACGGGCGTCCAGCCGCAGGCGGCGAGGGTGAGGAGGTCGCTGTGGGGGTCGGGTGGTGGGGGGCAGGGGAGGGGGCAGGCGCGTCGGAGATCGTCGAGGGGGGCCTGGGAGGGCGGGGTGCGCTGGAGGAGGTCGAGGCGCGGGCAGAGGGCGGGCGCGAAGGTGTCGAGGAGGGCGTCGAGGCGCTCGGCGCGTGGGAGGTCGCGGAGATCCTGGCGCGCGTCGCGGAGGTCGAGGATTCGGGCGAGGCGGGCCTCCATGGCGAGGGGTGCGCCGTCTGCGGTGAGGTCGTTGAGGCGCTGGTGGTAGGCGGGGTCCATGGGTCGGTCGCGGAGGAGGCGGGCGAGGTCGGCGGCGTCGGCGGCGGCCAAGGCGAGGAGGGAGCCCTGGGGTGCGCGCTGGAGGTCGCGCTGGAAGGCGAGGAGGAGGCTGTCCCAGAGGGAGGGGGCGGGGAAGAGGTCGTTGAGGCGCGCGGCGAGCCCCTGGCGGAGGTCGTCGCGCTGGGTCAGCTCGGCGTAGAGGGCGGCGTGGAGGAGGAGGCGGTGGAGGAGGAGGTGTGCGTCGGGGCTGGTGCGCTGGCTGAAGCGCTTGAGGGTGGCGTCGAGGGCCTGGGGTCCCTCGGTGAGCTCGACGCTGGCGAGGTCTTCGAGGATGTGGGGTGCGTCGTCGAGGGCGCGGAGGGGGTCCTGGAGGGGGGCGGGTGCGGAGGTGAGGCGCGGAGGCGTCGCGGGGGCGCAGGCGAGGAGGAGGAGGAGGAGGAGGGAGGCAGCGGCGCGGCGTCGTCGGGTGGGCGCTGCGGGATCAGGGGTTGAGCTGTCGGGAGAGGTCCTCGGCGGGGAGGGTGCAGCGGAGTCGGACATGGGTGGTGGTCTGTGCGCCTTCGAAGGTGGGCTTGCAGGCGATCTCGGCGGCGTTGGGGAGGACGGCGTGGAAGGCGATCATGTCCTGGCGCCTGGGGAGGCGGACGGTGTCGCCGGAGCGGAGGCTGCAACGCGTGGTGGTGGCCTCATCATCCCCGGACTGGACGGTGACGAGGAGGGAGGCGTTGGCCGCGGGCTGATCCAGAATGATCTCGTAGGGTTGGATCGCCTCGGGGGGGAGGTCCTGGCTGAGGCCGTCGCAGGGGGGGAGGGCGGGTGGCGTCCTGGCGCGTCGTCGCTTGCGCGCGCCGCGTGGGTCGTTGTTGTTGGCCTGGGCGTCTTCGGCGTCGTCGGCGGCGCGTGCGCCGGCGCTGCTCTCGCGTGCGGCGGCGGCGGTGGCGGGTGCGTCGCGCTGGGCGGGGGCGCGATCGGCGTTGGAGGAGGCGCTCATGGGGAAGAGGAGGAAGAAGGCGAGGGCCGCCGCGACGACGAGGAGGGCGATGGCGCCGAGGATGAGGACGATGATGAGGAGGGGGGAGCGTCTGCGCGCGGGTGCGGGGTGTGCGTCGGAGGGGGCGCGAGGTGTGGCGGCGCCCATCGGGGGTGGCGCGGCGGCGGCCTGCGCTGGCGGCGGTGCGGGCTGGGCGGGGGCGGGCGGTGCGTCGGGTCGCGCGATGGCCTTGAGGCGCGAGGTCTCGAAGTCGCTGGGCTCGAGGGCGTCGCGGACCTGGACGTTGAAGGTGGCGGTGTCGGTGGAGCGGTGATCCTGGAGGACGTCGAGGAGGGGGTCGAGGTCGCTGGGCTTGAAGGCGCTCCAGGCGGGGAGGGGCGAGCCCGCGGAGACGACGCAGACGGTGATGTTGTCGGCGCCGCCGCGTCGATTGGCGAGGTTGATGAGGGCGGGTGTGGCGTGCTCGGGGGGGGCCGCGGCGAGGAGCTCCGCGATGGCGTGGTCGCTGACCATGCCGTAGAGGCCATCGGAGCAGACGAGGAAGACGTCGCCGTCACGGATGAGGAAGGGTCCGTCGTGGGGGATGTCGACGGTGACCTGGGGTCTGCCGCCGAGGTTTCTGGAGATGATGTGTCCCTGGGGGTGGTGCTTGGCCTTGCCGGGGTTGATGATGCCTTGATCGACGAGCTCCTGGACCTGGGTGTGGTCCCGGGTGAGGCATTCGAGGCGTCCGTTTCGGAAGCGGTAGGTGCGGCTGTCTCCGACGTGCGCGGTGTAGACGACGTCGTCTTTGATGACGAGGACGTTGGCGGTGGTGCCCATGCCGCGGACATCGGGGTCGTTCTGCGCGCGGCTGTGTATGGCGGCGTTGGCGGCCTCGATGCCGCTCTGGATGGCGTCGAAGATGGCGTGGGGCGCGGCCTGCTCGCGGTAGACGCGGGCGATGGTGTCCACGGCCATGCGGCTGGCGGTGGCGCCGCCAGCGGCG
Source organism: Myxococcota bacterium (assembly GCA_963169075.1). Classification (GTDB taxonomy): domain Bacteria; phylum Myxococcota_A; class Bradymonadia; order Bradymonadales; genus CAUJGC01. The sequence continues at coordinate 13,492 of CAUJGC010000255.1, read as the reverse complement.
CCGCCCATACCGTCTGCGACGATGAAGAGCCAGCCGGCGCCGGAGTCCTGGGGGCTGAAGAAGCCGAAGGAGTCCTGGTTCTCCTCGCGTTGAACGCCAACGTCGGATTCACAGCGAAAGGTCAGTTTGGCCTCGAACGACATGCCTGTTCCACCTCGTCGTGGTGACGCGCATCAGGGTGTAGGGTAGCGAAAGGTCATCGCCGGGGTCAATGCTTTTGGCGCGCGGGGTTCAAGTTGTGTTCAAGGAGGCCTCACTCGGGCTCCTGCTCGGGGTTGACGGTGCCCTGGAAGCCGTGGACGAGCTCCTGGAGGGTGAGGCGTCGCTCGAGCTGGATCTTGAGGGTGCGCTGGAGGAGTCCTCCGAGGGCTCGGACGCGGACGAGGGCGCGGGCTTGCACGGGGATGCTCTTTCGGAGGAGGAGCCCGCCGCCGGCGGCGACGAGGTGTGCGAGCTGGAAGCGGAGCTGTACGGGCTCGGCGGTGTCCTGGCGTGGCGGGAGGGGGTGGGGTGCGGTGTTGAAGCGGACGAGGTCGCCGTCGACGGGCTCTCCGGCGAGCGTGCCTTCGACCTGGAGGATCTCAAGCTCGGCGGGGAAGGGCATGGGGTTGTGGAGGGTGATCTCGAGGTGGACCTCGACGGTGCAGGTGTCGCCTTCGAAGCGTCCGTCGTCGGGGTCGTCATCGGGCTGGGGTGTGGGGGGCGGCTGTCCGGGGAGCTGAACTTTGAAGGGGAGGTCTCCGGCGAGGTCTGCGAAGCGTCCGAGGAGGCTGCCCATATCGCGGGCGAGGGCCGCGCACTCGGCGGAGGGCTGGGCCTGGGTGACGCGCGCGCTGTAGTCGAGTTGGTCGAGGAGGGAGTTGAGGTAGAGCCAGGCGCCGCCTGCGGCGAGCGCGGCGAGGAGGAGCGTGGCGGCGAGGAGGAGGGGGAGTCGTCGGGAGGTCTTGGGGTTGGGGGGCATGTCGTGGGTGGGAGCAGGGGGCGAGAGGCGTGTCGCGTTCGCCGCGTGGTGGTGGGGAGTGTACGCGGAGGCGGCGCTGGGTGGAAGGGGGCGGGCTGGTTGCTTGCGCGGGTGGTGTGTGGCATAGCATCGTGGCCGGTAGGGCCGGTGTCGAGACGAGAGAGGCGGCGCGATGGACGGTTATCAGGTGTTGGAGCTGCTGCCCTGGGTGGCAGGCGGCGTGGGTGTGGTGGCGCTGGTGCTGCTGGTGGCGCTGGTGGGTGGCGGTCCAGGGCGTCGCTATGAGACGTTTGTGGCGCTGCGCTACATCAAGAGCCGCAAGCGCTCCTTCATCTCGGTGATCACGCTCTTCTCGATCCTGGGTGTGGTGTTGGGTGTCTCGACGCTGACGTTTGTGATGAGCCTGACGGGGGGGTTCCAGGAGGCCTTTCGGGAGAAGGTGCTTGGGATCAACAGCCACATCCTGGTGATGAAGTACGGGATCAACTTCCGCGAGTACAAAGAGACGATGGAGGTGGTGCGCTCGGTGCCGGGGGTGGAGGCGTCGAGCCCGTTCATCTTCCACGAGATGATGGTGAGCCACGACAAGCGCTTCGCGGGGGTGTTGATCAAGGGGATTGATCCGGCGTTGGCGCCGGACGTGTCGGAGCTGCCGCGCTATGTGACGGAGGGTTCGCTGGAGGGGCTGACGTGGGAGCACGCGCCGCGGGACCCGGAGGAGAGCGGTCGTCGGGAGCTGACGTCGTGGGGCAAGGTGGACGCGGCGACCGGTGAGTCGGCGGTGCCAGGGATTCTGCTGGGGGATGTGCTGGCGAACAAGCTCCAGGTGAAGGTGGGGGATCGGGTGTCGATCGTGAGCCCGCTGCGGGGTCTGGACACGAGCGCGTGGGCGCCGACGCAGATGGCGCCGACAGGGCGTGACTTCCGCGTGGCGGGGATCTACCGGTCGGGCTTCTACGAGTACGACACGAAGCTGGTGATGGTGGACTACCGGGCGTTGCAGGACTTCTTCAACCAGGGCGACGTGGTGACGGGGATCGAGATCCGCGTGCGGGACGTCTTCGCGGTGGGGGCGATCGGCGAGGCGATCCGGACGCGGCTGCCGCCAGGTCGCTTCCGCGTGCTGGACTGGCGCGAGATCAACCGGAACCTGTTCACGTCGTTGAAGCTCCAGAAGCTGGCGCTCTCGGTGATCCTGACGTTCATCGTGATCGTGGCATGTTTCAACATTGTCGCGACGTTGATCATGCTGGTGCTGGACAAGGGGAAGGAGATCGCGATCCTCAAGAGCATGGGGGCGAGCAACCTGGGGGTGATGCGCATCTTCATCATCCAGGGGATGGTGATCGGGGGGCTGGGGACGGCGCTGGGGTTGCTGCTGGGCTTCGTGCTCTGCGTGGTGATCGGGCAGCTGGATCTTGGGATGGATCCGAAGGTGTACCTGATCGACAGGCTGCCGGTGAAGATGGAGGTGGCAGAGTTCGCGATCATCGCGGCGGTGTCGCTGACGATCTGCTTTCTGGCGACGATCTATCCGGCGTGGCGCGCGTCGCGGCTGCCCCCTGTGGAGGGGCTGCGCTTCGACTGAGGCTCAGAGGGCGTCGAGGTGGACGCTGGTGGTGGTGGCGCCGACCTGCTCGCAGAAGCGGAGGGCCTCTTCGCGGTGGTGTTCGGCGTCGGCGCCTGAGCCGAGGTGGTTGAGGGCGCGGTAGAGGGCGAGGTGCGCGTCGAGCTGATCGCGTGAGGCCTTGCGCTCGACGGCGCGTGAGAGGGCTTGCTGGAGGCCCTGGAGGGCGTCGAGGACGCGATCTCCGGTGGAGGTGAGGACGGCGCCGAGGGCGCTGAGGTCGTGTGCTGCGCGTCGCAGGGCGGCGTGCTGGTGGTGCTCTGCGAGGTGGAGGAGGTCCTGGGCGAGGCGCAGGGCGCGGGGGAGGTCGTTGGCGTTGAGCGCCGCCTGGGCGGCGAGGCGGAGGAGCCTGGCCTGGAGGTCTTCGTGTCCGAAGTCGGCGGCTGTAGCGGCGAGGGTCTCGGCCTCGTCGGCGGCCTGGACGGGATCGAAGGCGTGGGCGAGGAGGACAGCGCGGAGGTAGCCGGCGTGGAGGAGGGTGGCGGCGTCGGGCTGGAGTGCGGCGAGGGCGTCGAGCTGCTCCGCGAGGTGGGCGGCGAGGTGTTGTTGTCCGCGGAGGGCTGCGGCTTCGGCGCTGAGGGTGAGGGCGCGGGCGGCGAGCCTGGGGTAGCGGGGTCGGAGGTCGTGTCGGTCGATGAGGTTGTGTGCGGCGCGTGCCTCCTGGTCGGCCTCGCGGACGGAGCCGTATTCGAGGTGCCAGCGGGCCATGGCGAGGCGCGCGCGGGTGAGGAGGATGGGGAGGTGGTTGCGTGCGGCGGCGCGTCGTGCCTCCTGGAAGGCGGCGAAGGCGGCCCAGGGGTCGTCGTCAGCGAGGGCGAGGCGTCCGGCGAGGAGGCGGGCGTCGAGGAGGGCGTGGGTGTCGTGTGTGGCGTCGGCGTGGAGGATGGCGGCGTGGAGGGCGTGGCGGGCGTCTTCGACGCGGAGTCGGGAGAGGTCGAGGCGCGCGCGCTGTGCGGCGAAGGCGCCGAGGAGGTGGGGTGATCCGACCTCGGCGCGGGGGAGGGTCTCGTAGGCGTCGCGGAGGTGCTCGGCGGCCTCGTCGCGCCAGCCAGCGGCGTCGAGGCGGCTGGCGTGGAGGAGGGCGGTCTGGGCGGCGAGGTCGCGGTGTCGCTGCCAGGCGGCGAGGCGGACCCGGAGGGGCCCGGCGAGGGGTGCGAAGGCGTGGAGGTTGAGGGCGCCGCGCTGGGCGAGGCGCTCCAGGCGCGCGGCGATGGGGGCAGGGTCGGGGAGGGCGCCGATGGCCAGCTCGTCCGCGAGGATGGAGGCGAGGCGCTCGCTGGTGAGGGCGACGCGCTGGTCGGGGGTGACGCGGAGGGCGCGGCGCTGGTGGAGGGCGTCGAGGGCGCGGTGGAGGTCGTCCGGCTCGACGCGGGTGACCTGCGCGATGGCGCTGGGGTGGAGGGGCTGCTCCGCGACGGCGAGGGCGCTCAAGGCGGCGACCTGCGCCGGGTCGAGGCCGCGGATGAGGGCCTCCTCGTCGGGGGCGTCGTCGTCGCCGTCGAGGTGGAGGGCGCGGAGGGGGAGATCGCCGCCCGCGGCGAGGAGGGCGACCGGGAGCCCGTCGAGGCCCTCGGAGAGGGCGGCGAGGAGGGCGCGGGAGTGGGGGTCGAGGTGGTGTGCGCCGTCGAGGATGAGCGCCGCCGGACGCTCCTGGGCCAGGAGGCCCAGGAGGCGGAGGGTGAGCGGGTAGGCAGCGGCTGCGCGGGAGGCGGCGCCGACGCTCAGGCCCGGGAGGAGCCCCAGGAGGTGGGCGCCGAGGGTGCGCTCCGCGTCGTCGAGGCCGAAGGCGGCCAGGGCGTCCACGCCCTGCTGGTCCAGCGCCGGGGTGCGCTGGGGCAGCTCGGGGGCGGGGAGGAGGGCCCAGTCCGGCATCTGCGCGACCCGGAGCAGGAGGCGGGCGGTGAGCGCCAGCGGCGCGGCGGCATGATCCGGTGAGAAGGACAAGGTGTGGGCGGCGACCCCGCGGGCCGCCAGGCGCTCCTCCAGGCGGTCCGGGAGGTAGCCCCCCGCCGCGCCCAGCGCTCCGCTCAGCCCCACCGCGACGCCCTCGCCGCGGCGCAGCCCCTCGACGAGCGCGTCGAGCCAGGCGTCCAGGTCGTGGGCTGCGATGGCGACGTCCAGCGGCAGCGCCGCAGGCTCCGGCGGCGCGGCCTCCGGCTCCTGCGGGGCCGGGGGCTCCTGGGCGGCGCGCATCGGCGCGTAGGCGCCGCTGTCCTGAGGCGCGAAGGAGAGCGGCGGATGATCCGCCTCGTCGTCCTCGAAGCGCTGGAGCGGGAGGGCCATGTCGTCTTCGTCGGCCACGTCGTCCAGGTCCAGCTCCTCGAACTCCGCGTCGTCCAGCTCCTCAGGCTCCTCCGCGTGGGCGGGCTGGGGCGCCGGGGCGCTCCAGGCCTGCGGCGGGCCGGTGTAGGGGCGGTTGCCGTAGGGGAAGACCTGATCCTCGTAGATCCGCAGGTCCTGCATGAAGAGCGAGAGCGAGCGGTTGTCCGCCTTCTGGCCGGACGCGAAGAGGTAGGAGATCAGCTCCTCATAGAGCGTCCCCGCCGAGTCCACCCGGTCCTCGGGGCTGGGGGCGAGGGTGGAGTTGACGATCTGGACCAGCGCCCGCGGGAGATCCAGGATCTCCTGGATGGGGCGGATCTGGGCCTGCTGGGCGAGGCTGACCACGGCCCGGGGGTCGTCGTGGTGGTAGGGGTGGTGGCCGGTGAGGAGCGTGTAGAGGACCAGGCCGAGGGTGAAGATGTCGCTGCTGGCCGTGACGTGCTCGCCGCGAGCCTGCTCCGGAGAGGCGTAGAGGTAGCGGCGGCGCAGATCGTCGTTGGCGGTGCCCGCAGCCTCCAGCGCGCGGGCGATGCCAAAGTCGCTGATCTTCACCTCTCCTTCGAAGGAGATGAGGATGTTGGAGGGGCAGAGGTCGCGGTGTACAATATTGAGAGATTCAAAGTTGTAATCTTTGCGACGATGCGCGTAGTCCAGGCCCTTGGCGACCTCCGAGACGGCGAAGACCGCGATGTCCACCGGGAGCGGCTTCTGGATGGCCTGGAGGATCAAGGCGCAGGTGCTCAGGTCGTAGCCCGGGACCAGCTCCACGGCCATGAAGTAGGCCTCGTCCTGCTGCCCGAGATCGAGGACCTGGACGATGTTGGCGTGGGAGAGGCTGACGGTGAGCTTGGCCTCCTCGACGAAGGCGTTGACGAAGGGCTGGGCGTGGGAGAGGTGGGGGAGGATGCGCTTGACGACGAGGATCTTCTCGAAGCCCTCCACGCCGCTCTTCCTGGCCTTGAAGACCTCCGCCATCCGCCCGATGGCGATGCGCTCCAGCAGCTCGTACTTGCCAAAGGAGAGGGGCTGGGGGAGAGGCTCGATGCGTGCCATGGTTCACCGTCGGCGGGAGGGCGGTTCAGGGCTCAAAAGAGGGCGAGGAGGCGCCCGAGGAGGGCGATGGCCTCCTCGGGGGGCATCCCCAGCTCGTCGCTGGTGTGCCCGGGGACGCCGGGGAGGGTGCCGATGTTCTGGCCGGGGGCGTGGCGCGCGGCCGGACGACCGCCCGGCGGGAGGCTGTGCATCCCGCTGTGGACCGTCGGCTGCGGGGTCGGCGTAGGCGCCGGCGCCGAGGTGCGCGGCGGGCGCCCGAAGGAGGCCGTGGGGGAGCGCCGGAGCTGGGCTGCCGGGGGCTGCTGAGGCGGCGGCGCCGCGTGGGCCGGCTGGGCCGGGCGGCTGGAGAAGGCCGGGCGCTGCTGGGGAGGCAGCGCGTAGAGGCCGCTCCGGCTCTGGTTGGCGACCCCCTGGGGCGCCGCAGGCTGGGGCGCCGGGGCCGCGGCGCGCGGGACGCTCCCCGTGCGCGGGCGCGCCATGCCGCCCGCGTCCGCCGGGGCGCCGCCGCGGGGGAAGGCGCCCGTGGGAGCGCCGACCTGCGGGGCCGCCAGCGGCAGCTCCCGCAGGACGTTCTGCACCTCGGCGGGCGGCAGGGCCTTCAGCTCCACGGGCTCCATCACGAAGCCCTGGGCCTCGACCAGCTCCAGCGCCTCGCGCTCGACGACGCGGTAGTTCGCCAGCGGCACCTGGCGCGGGTCGCAGAGGAAGAGGATGCCCTGGGCGCCGGTGACCGGGGTGAGGACCAGGTAGAGGGTGTAGGTGCCGTTGTCGTTGTACACCCCGACGACGTGGGCCCGCGACGGGATCGCCGGGCCGCCGGCCAGCGCGATGGGGGAGCTGTTCAGGCAGCGGTGGAGGGAGACGATGCGGTTGGGGGTCGCCTCGATGGCGCTGCCTGCTGGCTGGGCTCGGAACATGGTGACCTCGCAGGGTGCCAGGACGCTGGTGGGGCCAGGAGCGCCGCGCTTCCAACCCCTCGATGCTAGGCCCGTCGACGCCGTGAGTCAAGAAGGCGGCGCCCTCACTTCATCAGCCCATACTTCTTGAGCAGGCGGTAGAAGTGACGACGATCCACGTCGGCCTCGCGGGCCGCGGCGGAGATGTTCTGCTGGTGCTTCTCCAGCAGCCGCTCCAGATAGTGCCGCTCAAACTCCGAGACGAGCTGGTCCTTGGCCTCACGCAGCGGCAGCAGGTCCCCCTCGGGGCTCTCCAGCGTGTGGCGGAAGGTCGGCGGCGGCTCGGCGGGCTCGGCGGCGACGCCGCGCGAGGGGTGCGGCGGCTCCACCCCCAGCTCGGCAGCGATGTACTCGGTGTGGATGACCCCCTCGCAGAGGGTGGCGGCCCGCTCGACGATGTTGCGCAGCTCGCGGATGTTGCCCGGCCAGGCGTAGCTCTGCATCACCGCCAGCGCCCCCGGCGTGATCGTCGGGCGGCTCCCGAGGGCCGGCGCCAGCTGATCCAGGAAGAAGTCACACAGGAGCGGGATGTCCTCCAGGCGCTCCCGCAGCGGCGGCAGCCGGAAGCGCACCTTCGCCAGCCGGTAGAAGAGATCCTGGCGGAAGCGCCCCTGCTGGATCAGCTCCTCCAGGTTGCGGTGCGTGGCCGCGACCACCCGCACGTCCACCCGCTGCGTCCGCTCCCCCCCCACCCGGCGGATCTCCCCAAGCTCCAGCGCCCGGAGGAACTTGGCCTGGAACTCGATGTCCATCTCCCCCAGCTCGTCCAGGAAGACCGTCCCGCCGTCCGCCCGCTCAAAGACCCCCTTGTGCGTGTAGCTCGCCCCCGAGAAGGAGCCCTTCTCGTGACCGAAGAGCTCCGACTCCAGCAGCGTCCCCGGGAACGCCGAGCAGTCAAAGACCTCCAGCGGACGCCGCGCCCGGCGCGAGGCCTCGTGGATGGCGCGGACGATCAGCTCCTTGCCCGTCCCCGTCTCCCCCTCGATGACCAGCGCCAGATCCGTCGGCGCCACCTTGTCCAGGATCGCGAACACGTCTCGCAGCGCCGGGCTCGTCCCCACGATGTTGCCGTAGCGCGTCCGATCCCGCGGCAGCGCCTGCAGCTCCCGCTCCAGGCTCACCCGCAGGTGCGTGCTCCCCGCCCGCAGCGTGGTGCTCTGCTCCAGCGTCACCTCCATCACCCGCCGACCGTCCAGCCACGTGCCGTTGGTCGAGCCCCGATCCACCAGCCGCAGCACCTCCCCCTCCACCCGCAGCTCGCAGTGCCGCCGGGAGGCCGTCCGATCCGGGAGCACCAGATCGCAGAGCGGGTCCGTCCCGATCAAGAAGACCGGCTTGTCCACCTCGATCCGCTGCCCCGCCTCCTCGCCGTCCAGGACCTCCACGCGGAAGCTCTGGACCTCCAGGGCCTCGCCTAGCGGCTGCCCCGCGATCTCGACGGTGGGGTGCTCATAGTGTGTGCCTGTGCGCATGGGGGTGGATGTGGACCTCAGGGCAGCGCGATGGAGAGGCCGACGCCCGGCGCGCCCTGCACCGTCGGCGCGATGGCGATGTCCCACGCCTGAGGTCCGGCGCCGTCCACCACCCGCACGTCGTCGTCGCCGCCCACCGCCAGGAGGATGATCCCCGTGATCGTGGCCGCGCCGCCGACCCCGTAGAGGATGTAGGAGATCAAGGCCTCCTGATCCGCTTGATCTTCCAGATCAAGGATCTCCTGCCGCCGCGCCCCCGCCGCCGAGCTCGTGTCATCCGCCGCCGGGCGCGTCAGCCCGTCCGCCTCGTCCTGCGTCTGGAGGCCCTGCCAGGTGAAGTAGCCGCCCGCCCCCGCCGTCGCCAGCCCCGCCGTCAACGTCAGCCACCCGCCCCAGTTCACCCCCGAGTCCTCCACCTGGAGCGTCTCCGGCGTCTCCACCGTCGTCGTCTGGTCGGGCTCGATGCGGATCACCTGGGCCATCGGCACGAAGCCCTCCTTGCGGATCTCCAGGCTGTGCGGCCCCGGCGTCAGCGGGACGCTCAGGCGCGGCGTCTGCCCCACCACCTTCCCGTCCACCACCACGTCTGCGCCGATCAGGTAGCCCTCGATCTGGAGCGTCCCCAGCTTGTTGAGCTGGTCCCGCTTGATCGCCTCCGCGCTCCGCATGTCCAGCTCAAGCCGCTGCACGCCGTCCGACCCCGCCTCCGACGCCAGCACCGTCCGCACGAACTCCCGCTGCCCCAGCCCCACCGCGTTCGCGATCAGCTTCATCTCCCCCGCCGGCAGCCGCCCCGTAAAGCGCCCCTTGCCCAGCTTCAAGCTCTCGCCGTCGTCCTTGATCAAGGTGATCTCGGCGGTGTCTGGCACCGTCGTCAGCTCCACCTGCACCATCTGGCGCTGGAGCGTCAGGCTCACCCGCTGCGGCTTCGACCCCTCGGTCACGGGCCGCGCCGTGATCTCCACCTGCTGCGGCTCGTAGTAGGGCCGCTGCACATAGATCGTGTGCCGCCCCGAGAAGACCTTCAGGTTGAGCGGCGTCGTCCCCTGGCTGCCCCACTCCGTCGAGTCCACGAAGACCTCCGCCCCCGGCGGCTCCGTGCTCACGTTCACCGGGATCTCCACGAACTTGCGGTCGATCTCCAGCCGCTCCTCCACCTTCACCGTCGGCGCCTTGCCACCCGGCGTCGCCACCGCCACCGCGTCCCCCACCTCACCCCGCGCCAGCCGGAACGCCGACGTCGAGGCCGAGGCCCGCATCATCTCCAGCTCCTCCTTCACATAGCCCGCCTCCTCCGGGCCCAGCGCCGCGTAGCGCTCCAGCGAGCCCAGCGCCTTGTCCAGCTTCCCCAGCTGGAACCACGCCCGGCCGATGTAGATCAGGAGCTTGTTGTTCGGCTTGATCGCGAACGCCTCCTCCCACCGCGCCACCGCTGTCGCGTAGTCCCCCTTGTCAAAGGCGGCGCGCCCCTCCGCGAAGCGCTCGCGCGCCTTCTGGGTGTCGGCGTCCTCGGGGGACTGCGCCCAGGCGGGCGCGCTGACCAGCGCGACGCTCGCGCCGGTGAGCGTCAGCAGCGCCGACGTGACGACCCGCGCCGCGCGGCGCTGCACTGCTTGACGGAGGGGAGACGGGTGAGGCATGGGCTTGGGCTCGCGGGTGGGAGAGGCAGCGCGCGCACGAAGCGCGCCAGATCGCCCCCACCCTAGCACAACCCGCCCCCGCGTCCAACCTCACTCCGCGCCACGACCCACCCCGGACACCCCACCTCATGCCACCCCGCTACCCCAAGGCCTCCCCCGCCCGCCGCCCTCTCAGCGAGGCCCCCCGCGCCGCCGCGGCCTGCTTCGCCGGGCGCCTGGAGCGCCCCGCCGACGGCACCCCCCGCCTCCGCGACGCCTCCGGCGACGCCGCCCTCCTCGACCTCCCCGGCGACCTCCCCCCCGGCGCCATCCTGGAGGTGGACGCCGCCTGGGAGCCCCGGGCCCAGGCCCTCCGCGTCACCCAGGCCCGCCTCCTCGTGGCCCCCCTCGCCCCACCCCCCGCCCACCTCCGCGGCGTCCCCTCCCTCGAAGCCCTCGCCGCGCGCGCCGCCATGAACCGCGCCGTCCGCGACCTCTTCGACGCCCGCGGCTTCTGGGAGGTCGAGACCCCCGCCCTCGTCCCCTCGCCCGGCACCGACGTCTACCTCCAGGCCTTCGCCTCCCGCTTCGCGGGCATGGGCGCCTACCGCCCCGCCACCCTCTACCTCCACACCTCCCCCGAGCTGGCGATGAAGCGGCTGCTCTCCGCTGGCGCTGAAAAAATCTACCAGATCTGTAAGTGTTACCGTGACGGCGAGGCGACCCCGAAGCACAACCCGGAGTTCTCGATGGTGGAGTGGTACCGCGCCTATGCGGACGCCGAGCCCATCATGGAGGACGTCGAGGCCCTCGTCCGCGCCGTCCTCCCCCCCACCCTCCAGGTCGGTGACGCCCGCGTCGCCGTCCACGCCCCCTTCGAGCGCCTCACCGTCCAGGAGGCCTTCCAGCGCTACGCGGGCGGCATCGACCTCCTCGCCTGCTCCGACGCCGACTCCCTCCGGGCCGCCGCCGACGCCGCAGGCCTCGGCCCCCTCATGCCCGGCTCCTCCTGGGAGGACCTCTTCCACGAGCTGCTCGCCACCTGGGTGGAGCCGCGCCTCGGCTGGGAGCGCCCCACCTTCCTCACCCACTACCCCGCCCCCCTGGCGGTCCTCGCCAGGCGCAGCGACCACGACCCCCGCGTGGCCGAGCGCTTCGAGCTCTACATCGCCAGCCTGGAGCTCTGCAACGGCTTCTCCGAGCTGAACGACCCCGTCGAGCAGCGCAGCCGCTTCGAGGAGGACCTCCAACGCCGCCGCCGCCTCGGCCTCCCCGCCTACCCCCTCCCCACCGCCTTCCTCGACGCCCTCGACGCCGGGATGCCGCCCTCCGGCGGCGTCGCCCTCGGCCTGGACCGCCTCCTCATGCTCCGCCTCGGCGCCGCAGATCTCTCCGAGGTCCTCATGCGCGCCGTCGAGCCCACACCCTGACCCCTCCCCACGGAGCCCCGCCCATGCGACGCGCCGAAAAAGCCTCCCGGATCCGCGCCACCCTCGACGACCTCTACCCCGAGGTCCCCGTCCCCCTCGACCACGAAGACCCCTACACCCTCCTCGTCGCCGTCCTCCTCTCCGCCCAGTGCACCGACGAGCGCGTCAACCAGGTCACCCCCCTCCTCTTCGCCCGCGCCGCCACCCCCGAGGACATGCTCCACGTCCCCGTGGACGAGATCTACCAGATCATCAAGCCCTGCGGCCTCGGACCCCGGAAGTCCCGCGCCATCGCGGACCTCTCCCGCATCCTCGTCGAGCAGCACGGCGGTCAGGTCCCCCGCGACCACGCCGCCCTCGAAGCCCTCCCCGGCGTCGGACACAAGACCGCCGAGGTCGTCATCGCCCAGGCCTTCCACGAGCCCGCCTTCCCCGTCGATACCCACATCCACCGCCTCGCCGCGCGCTGGGGCCTCAGCGACGGCTCCTCCGTCGAGCGCACCGAGCGCGACCTCAAGAAGACCTTCCCCCCCGAAGCCTGGAACCGCCTCCACCTCCAGATCATCTTCTTCGGCCGCGAGCACTGCCCCGCCCAGTGGCACGACCTCACCCAATGCCCCATCTGCGCCTGGGCCGCCACCCAGAAGCGCATCCGCGCCGAGGCCCGCGCCGACCTCGCCGCTCGCAAAGCCGCCAGCCAGCGCATGAGAGACCGCAAGCGGACCCCCCCGGCCCCGTAACCTCCTGCATCGCACAGCGAACAGGAGCAACGGAGCCGGTCCCCCCCGCGACGAGGGGACACCGACGGGTCGCTGAGGGGACAGGTCGCTGGGGGGAGGGGAGGGTGAGGAGATTTTTCATGTCACACCCTGACGGAGCTGTCTCGATGAGCTTGGTGGGGATCAACCCAAGAGCCAGGAGCACACCATGAAGCAGCTCATCTCCCTCTCCCTCCTCGCCTTGCTCTTCGCCTGCACCACCCCCGCCGAGGAGGACGAGCCCTCCAACAACGCCGCCCCCGCCGAGGATGCGGGTGGAGAGACGCCCGATGCTTCGGTGTCTGATGTTGAGCCCGATGCGGAGATCAATTATGAGATGTGTTTCTCCATTACAGACCCTGAAGAGTGCGTTGATACATTCTATCCAGATCTTGGTCAGATTTGCAATGCATATAAATTGTATCCTGTGAGAATCGAGGATGGATACTGCATTCTGGATCCTGAGCCCAGCGAGACGATCTGCTCTGGAGGTGAGATTCTCACTGATGATCCCCGCTGGATCTGGGTGCGCTTCAACGAGGATAGCACCTACACCGTCGGGCTTGTTCGTGAGAACACGGGTCATCCTGATTGGCGATACTGCTTTGAAGGTCTCGACGTGCCGGAGTGCGCCTGTGAAGGCTTGTTTCAGTTTACCGACATGACGAGGGTGCCGCTGCCCTGACCTGCGCTCTCCCTGCGTCGCTCCTCCTCAGCTGCCAGGAGGGGCGACCTCGGTTCACCCACTGCCTGCCCATACTTCCCGACACCCAACAGCCAGGATCAATCTGAGACTCACGACGGTCTAAAAATATGAAAAAAAATAACAAAATTATTTTTCTTGTCTTGTTGCTTTTATCGTGTTTTGAAGAAGATACCCCCAATGGCCAAGAATGTGAAAAAATAAAAAACGAGAAATCCTGTTACGAATCAAACTGTTCAATTTTTGATAGTGCTTTTTTTGGCAACATAACCAAGGAAAGCCAAAAAAGACATTGCCGATGGGATGCTGAAGTTCGCCAAATTTGCCTCCAAGCAGAGATTAGAGATCAAGAGAGCGTAATTTCATATTGGGGACGCCAAGTCAGTAATGACACAATACAGTTGATGGTGCTCTTTCATAACTATAATACCAATGAAATTGATGGATGGCTCCGCTGTGCGAGCCCAATGGGGTCAAGCGGTCAAATTCCAGGTACCATCGACTGTTCATGTGATTTGGGAGAAAAAGAACCACCGCTTAACTAAACCAAAGCCACCTATAGCCTGATTTTTCCGTTCTCGGGTTCAAGGG